>DASXAN010000857.1:0-4302 GCA_036406755.1 Gemmataceae bacterium | reverse complement strand
GCCGGCTGCGCAGCCGGCTCGGCAGGAGCCTCGCCCTCCCGGGCCGAGTGCGTCAGCTGACGCCGTAGAGTCGAATCGGCCGCACCCGTGCGCAAAAAACCCGTCGCGCCATAACCCGTTACGCCGTCAGCCCCTCCGCCGAGGCCGGTTCGGGCCGCTTTGCCGGGCCGGTTTGCACGGACCGGAATCGTAACCTATCAGTTCAGTATCCCGTCTCCCCCGAGTGGCTCGCGCTCGGTCCGCCGACGGCCGGTAATGAGACGGCCCGGCACCGCCCGTCCGGAACGACCCCCGTGCAGGTGACAACCATGATGCGACCCAGCATCCGATCCGGCCGCACGCCCCGACGGGGCGTCGCCGTCGTCGAGTTCGCGGCCGTCGTGCCGCTGCTGCTGCTGCTCCTCCTGGGCTTGTGGGAGGTCGGGCGGCTGTTGCAGGCCAAGCAGATCCTGGCCAACGCCGCCCGCGAGGGCGGGCGGCAGGCCGCCACCGGGTTGAAGTCCACGGCCGAGGTCCAGCAGTACGTCCGCAACTCCATCCAGCGGGCCGGGCTGAACATCACCGGCATGCCCGACCCGGTCATCACCAACCTGACGTCGTCGGCCCGCAACGACCCGCGGGACGCCAACCAGCTGGACCGGTACAGCATCCACGTGTCGGTGCCGACGGCCAACTTCCGGTGGGTGCTGTTCCAGTTCACCACGCCCACGCTCGACGCGGACGCCATCTGGGTGTCGCTGGCCGACATCCCGCTCGGCGACGCGTCGGAAGTCATCCCGGACTGAACCCCCACGGAGGACGTGCCATGTTGTGCCGCCACCCTGCCGCCGACCGCGCCCGCCGCGGGGCCGCCGCCGTCGAGACGGCCGTCGTGCTGAGCCTGACCTTCCTGCTGGTGCTCGGCGTGTTCGAGTACGGCCGGTTCCTGATGGTCTTCAACATGACCGAGTACGCCGCCCGGGAGGGGGCGCGGATGGCGTCGGTGCAGCTGACCGCCAACCGCACCCCCGCCGACATCGCGGTCATCACCCAGCAGATCAGCGACTACACCAAGGCGGCCATGGGGACGGCCGCCAAGCACCTGGACAACATCAACGTCACGGTGACCCGGCTGGACCCGACGACCGGGGCCGACGCCGGCGGGTGGAACACGGCCAAGTACGCCGAGCCGGTGGCCGTCCGCGTCACCGGCAACTACCGGCCGATGCTGTCGAACATCATCAAGACCACGGTGCCGCTGTCGCTCCAGGCGACGACCGGCAGCGAGGCGAACTGAGGATCAAACCCCGGGGCCGCTTCGGCTCGGCGGCGGACCGCCGAGCCGCGGGCGGCCCCGGTTCGGAGGTACCGCCATGCGCGCTCGTGAAACCCGGACCGGGACCATCATCCCGCTGCTGGCCCTGGTGCTCGTCGCCCTGCTCTCCATGGTCGCCCTGGGCGTGGACCTGGGCGTACTGGCCCTGGCCCGGTCGCAGTGCCAGCACGCGGCCGACGCCGCCGCGCTGGCCACCGTGCGGACGCTCAACGGCACGCCGGGTAACAACGCCGCCGCCGCCGTCAACAACGGCCAGACGATCGCCTCCCAGGAGACGGTCATGGGCAGGGCCGTCAACCCGTCCACCGAGCTGACCCTGACGCTGGGCAGCTACGTGTACGACTACGCGGCCAACCGGTTCCGGTACGAGCTGCCCCGCCAGACCCAGACGGAGAACCTGACGCTGGTGCAGGCGGTCGTCAGCCGGCGGCAGGCCCCGTCGTTCGCCAAGGTGTTCGGGGCGACGCCGGTGACCGTGGCCGCCACCGCCACCGCCGCCCACCGCCCGCGGGACATCACGCTGATCCTCGACTTCTCCGGGTCGATGAACAACGAGAGCGACCTGTGGAACAACGAGAGCTACCTGGGCACCGAGAACAACTCGCCGAACAACCTGGACACCCGCGTCCCCCGGTTCGGGGCCTACTCGTACTCCCCCGGCGCCGGCAAGCAGCTGCTCATCACCACCAGCACCAGCCCGGTCGTCGGCAAGTGCAACGTCACCCAGCCGGCCCTGGGCACCACGGCGATGGTGGACAACTACTTCGCGGACGAGACGGCCAGCCCGCCGACCCCGGCGTTCACCTCGGCCGGCGTCGGCGACGCCACCGGGTTCGTGGCCGGGGACGTCTCGCTCCGCACCACCGGGCAGATCACCGGCACCAACCCGTTCGCCCAGTCGGTCAGCGACATCACCGGGTCGGTGACGACGGTCAGCAGCAACTGGGAGACGCAGGGGTACGACTACTACTACACCCTCCGCGGCCGCAAGGACGTCTCCGGCAACCCGCTGCCGTTCAACGGGTACACGACCGGGCCGGCGTACTACGGCAAGACGTTCTTCATCTGGCCGCCGGACCCGCGGGCCCCGGTCGGCCAGCCGGACGACGTCTCCCCGCACGGCCGGCCGGCGGCCGGCAAGTACACCCCCGGCGACTGGCGGCGGCGGTTCTTCTTCAAGAGCGAGGACAGCGCCCCGGCCGCGGCCTTCGCCGACGGCGTCAACGACAACGGCCGGCTGTGGAACCTGGCCCAGGTCAACAGCGGCGGCCAGGGGAGCAACAAGTCGGACTGGCGGGACCCGGTCAACGGCTCCCCGCCGAGCGGGTTCACCGCCGGCTACCGGATCAACTACAAGGCGATCCTGAAGTGGATCAAGTACGACGGGCCCAACCCGTTCCCGAACCGGCTGGAGGCCGGCCGCATTCTGTACTACGACCAGATCCCCGACGACGTGCCGGCGGCGGCCTACGACCCGACCTACGCCAGCCGCAAGATCACCGACCCGAACCAGCGGTTCTGGCGGGAGTACATCGACTACGTCATCGGCGTGTGGAAGTCGCCGTACGGGGCCGTCCAGCGGCCGGGCAACCCGGCCTGCTCCATCGGCCCGGACTTCACCTGGGCGTCCGGCGGGACGTTCACGACGGCCAAGGTGGCGGCCAAGCCGAGCGACCGGTACATGGCCTACGACGACCGGCCGGTGTTCCCCCGGCACCGGTTCTGGTTCGGGCCGATGACCCTGGTCCAGTACCTGTCCGACACCGGCAACATCCCGGGGACGGCCACCGACATCTCGCTGTACTCGCTGAAGCTCGGGGTGCAACTGGGCCTGCAGGACATCCAGCTGAACTACCCGAACTCGCAGGTGGCCCTGATCCCGTTCAACCGCCCGCGGTACAGCGGCGAGCCGCAGGACGCCGGCCGGTTCACCACCGCCCTGGTGCCGATGACCGGGGACTACACGTCCCTGATCAACGCCCTGTGGTACGCCCCGGGGACCGCCCACGGGGCGACCGTCCGGCCGTGGGACCAGATCACCGTGTCGAGCACCCGGGCGTACGGCGACTACACCGGCAACACCGCCTCGTACTTCGGGTTCATGGTCGCCCACAACGAGCTCAGCTCGTCGCCGACGGCCCGGACGTTCGGGGTCGGCGGCCACGGCCGCCGCGGCACCGACCGGATCGTCATCTTCGAGACGGACGGCATGGCGAACGTGGCCGGGCCGAGCGCGACCATGTTCCAGTCGGCCGAGACCTTTTACGACATCCGGTCGTCGATCGACGCCAACGGCAACTCGGTGACGAACGCTACGACCGACGGCAGCTCGGCCAAGAGCCGGGTGCTGGAGGTGGTCAACCGGATCGTGGCGCAGGAGACCGACACGGTGAACGGCCCGGGGTTCGCCCGGCCGAACCAGGCGGTGACGGTCCACACCCTGGCGTTCGGGGCGGTGTTCGAGAGCAACGCGGCGGAGAAGCCGACGGCCGTGGACCTGCTCCAGAGCATCTCCGCCGTGGGCGGGACGGTCTTCCCGGACTCCGACTCCGACCCGGACAACGGGTTCAAGTGGATCATCGGCGACCTGGACGCCCGCAAGGAGAAGATGCGGCAGGCGGTGCTGAAGTGCATGCGGACCGGGGTGCGGGTCGCCCTGATGCCGAACACGCTGCCGTGAGCGGCGCGCGACGTTGACCTCACACCCCCACCCGGCCGATCCGGGTGGGGGTTTTCGTTGCGCGGCGGCGGGGCCCACCGGAACCGAACCCCCCGGCCCCCTTCCCTCTTAGGGAAGGGGGCCGGGGGTTAGGTTCTTCCCTCGGACTCGGGCAGACGACCCCTCATCTGACCTTCCCTTTTCCTTCCCCGAATGCGACATTCTCTGCCGTCGGCTGTCGAAATCCGTGGCCCGCGTCCGTTGTGGCGGTGTGTGACGCATCGCCACGACCGCACCGATCCCAGCGGGCGGCCAACCGGGGGGCGGG
>DASXAN010000856.1:0-1879 GCA_036406755.1 Gemmataceae bacterium | reverse complement strand
GCGGTCGAGGGGCACGGCCCGTTCGAGCAGCGCGGCGGGGCGATCACCACCATGTCCGCCATCATCAACGAGGACGCGCCCGAGGCGCCGACGGCGGGCGCGCTCGGCCCGGTCATCGCCGCGCTGCTGCGCCGTGAGCCGACCGACCGGCCGGACGCCAGCGAGGCCGCGCGGATGATCACCGGCGTGCTGCCGCTGCTGGCCGACCGCGCGCCCTCTTCCCCGGCCGGGTACGAGGCCACCGCGCTGTCGGCGTCGTCGCCTCCGGCTTCAGGGTCGGTATCGCCCGGGTCGGTACCGCCGGGATCGGGCGGCCCCGGATCGGGCGCGCCGGCCTCGCCCGCATCGGCTTCGCCGGGACTTCCCGGGGCGGTCCGGCCGCGGACGCCGGTGCCGGACGAGAACTCGCTGGCCTATCAGCCGACGGTGATCAAGCCGCCGGACCCGCCGGGCGCGAACACCGGCCCGCCGCGCGGCGCCCCGGCCGCGGCATCGGCCGCATCGGCGGGCGCATCGGCGGCCGCGGCATCGGCGGCGCACACCGCCCCGACCACACCGCAGCCGTCACAGCCGTCGACGCCGCCGCAGGGCGGCTGGGGGCCGGGGGCAGGCTCCGGGTACGCGCCGGGGGGCTCCGGTTACAGTTCGCCGGACCCGGCCGCGTCCGCGGCCAGGCCGGAGGGATCGGAGCCCGATTTCTCCTCTTGGTACAACCAGTCCCCCCGGTCGGGCGCTTCGTCACCGCCGGGTTCCGGTTCCGGCTACCCGCCGCCCGCCGGCTATGCCCCGGCGGCCTGGTCGGGCCAGGCGTCTCAGCAGCCGCCAGCCTGGTCCGGTGCTGAGTACGCGCCGTCCCGGCCGCCGCGGCGGTCCGGGTTCGGATGGAAGGCCGCCGTCGTGGCGCTGGCGATCGTCGGCGCGGCGGCCGGGGCAGGCACCGTCGTGCTCCTGCATCAAGGTCATTCCGGCTCGCCGCAGGGTCAGGGGCAGACGACGGGCGGGGGCACGAGCACGGGTTCGGCGTCAGGATCGGCGTCCGCGTCGTCTTCGGCCTCGCTGCCGCCGCCGACGCTGCAGATCATCGACGCCATCAACCAGCCGGCCACCGGGTCCCTGCCCAGCGGGTTCACGATGACCTCGCAGCCGGCCGCGTCCAACGAGACGGCCGGCTTCACCATCGCGGTGCCGCCCAACTGGCAGAAGTCCACGAGCGGCCACCAGACCTACCTGACCGATCCGACGGACCCGAACACGAACGTGCTCATCGACCTCACCCCGCACACCTACCAGAACATGCTGCGGGAGGCGCAGTACATCGAGGCGCAGTCGATCCCGCGCTTCCCCGGCTACCACCGGGTGGGCATGGCGGCGACACAGGTCCGGGGCACGACGGGGGCCTGGTGGAAGTTCACCTGGAACAAGAAGGGAGTCCAGCAGGAGGCCCTCGACCTGCTCTTCGTGCTGCATACCCCGGCGGGATCGCAGTCCTACGCCTTGTACGTGACCGCGCCCGAGTCGAAGTTCGACCAGCTGCGGCCGATCTTCGACGAAGAAGCGGAGACCTTCGCCACGCTGCCGAGCTAGCGGCCGTCGTCCGATACAGTCTGCCCGCGCGGCTCCGCACCCCGCGCCCCGGGCGTCCCGCAGTACTCACGATTCCCGTGCCAGGCCGCCCCGGCCGCCCGGATTAACCACGACAATGTCACATCGCCGTGGTCAGGACCACTACAGAGTCACATTGCCGTGGTTGCGCGGGACGGCGCCCTGTGACCGGTGAGGCCAGTGCGGCCGTCGGGGACAGCACGGCATCCGGCCGCGGCCAGGGCTCAGGCCAGCCACCACGCCACGCGGCCGAAGGACCGGGGCCAACGTCACGTGC
>DASXAN010000855.1:0-1597 GCA_036406755.1 Gemmataceae bacterium | reverse complement strand
CCGGGCAGGGCGGTGCGGAACTTGCCCGTCGCCACCTCGAAGAGCTGAACCTCGCCGACGTCGGACGCCCGGAACAGGACCCGGCCGTCGGCCGACAGGGCGACCGCGTGCCCGCCGTTCGGCCCGTCGGGCCGCCCGGACGGGCCGAACTCGCGGACGAGCCGCCCGGTGAGAGGGTCGAGGACGCAGATCTGCGCCTTCACCTCCACCGCCACGCCGCCGCGCCGGTCGTTGGGCAACGTGCCCCCGCCGGAGTGGATGAGCGTCCCGTCGGCGGCGAACACGGCCGGCCGGAAACAGCTGGTGGACTCGGCGAGCCGGCGGACCGGCTTGCCGGTGGCCGTGTCCCACAGGTCGAGGAGGCCGTCCGCCCCGTACCCGAACCGCAGCCCCTTCTCCTCGCGGTACCACGACCGCTCGGCCACGGTGGCGAAGTGCCGGCCGTCCGGCGACATGGCGATTGAATCCACCTGGTTGATCCCCTGGGCGGCCGGCTTGGGCATGTCGGCGGCCCACAGCTTCGTCCCGGCCGGCCACGCCCACGCCGCCAGGTGGTCGTCCACGTGGGTCAGCAGCGTCTTGCCGTCCGGGGTGAACTGAAAGCCGGAGGCCGACAGTGCCTTGGGGAACCCGGCCGGGGTGGCGTCCGCCCCGGTGGCCGCGTCCCACGCCTTCAGTGCCTTGTTCGGGCTGTCGTGCGGGCCGACGACGGCCACCACCTGCCGGCCGTCCGGGGTGAGGCGGCAGGCCGTCACCGGGCCGCCGGCCGCGATCCGCCGCCGCTCGGCCCCGGTCGCCGGATCCCACAGGCGGATCGTCTCGTCCCCGGCCTCGGTGGCGATCACCTTGCCGTCGGCCGACGCCGAGACCCGCCAGACCCGGTACTCGTGCCCGCCGGTCGGGACCGCGTCCTTCCCGCTCTCGACGTCCCACACGCGGATCACGCCGTCCTGCCCGCCGCTGGCGATCCGCTTGCCGTCGGCCGAGACGGCGAGAGCCTGCGGCCAGCTCCGGTGCGGGCCGAATTCGCCGATCACCTTTACCGTCGCAACGTCGGTCCGGCGGACCATGCCGTCGGACCCGCACGTCGCCAGCCACTTGCCGTCCGGGCTAAAGGCGAGGGCGAACACCCCGGCCCCCTGGAACTTTTCCTTCGCCTTGTGGCCCGTTGCCAGCGTCCGGGTTGCCCCGGTATCCAGGTCGATCGCGAACACAGCGCCCGTGGCGAGCCCGACGACGGCGACCCGATCCGACGCGGCCAGGTACACGTCGTTCCACTGGACCGACCCGGTCGGGGCGTTGACCGTGCGAACGACCTTGCCGCCTGCGTCCCACACGACCACCGCGGCGGCCTCGGCCATGTCGGCGGCGCAGGCCCCGATGAGGCGCTTGCCATCGGGAGTGAATGCGAGCGTCTTGCAGACGGTCGGCGGGGCGTCGAATGCGGCCAGGCGCTTCAGCTCCGCGAGCGACTTGGCCGGCTTCAGTTCGTACACGGCGACGACGTCCGGCCGGCCGCCGACGCTGGTGGCGGCAGCCAGCCGCTTGCCGTCGGCCGAAACGGCGACAGCGTCGAACGACCTGCCGGCCGACCCGC
>DASXAN010000854.1:0-2786 GCA_036406755.1 Gemmataceae bacterium | reverse complement strand
CGATCGCGCCGACGTTGCGCGTGAACTGGATGCGCCCGCCGTTGGCGGCGATGTCGAAGATCTCGTTCGCAGCGCTGCCGTTGAACGTCAGCTTGTCGGTGCCGGCCTGGCCCTCGACGACGTCGCTGCCGTCGCCCGGGTTCCAGACGAAGGTGTCGTCGCCGGCGCCGAGGAAGGCCGTGTCGTCGCCGCGGCCGCCGACGACCAGGTCGTTCCCGTCGCCGCCGAGCAGCGTGTCGGCCCCCTGGCTGCCGGTGATCGTGTCGTTGCCCGCCCCGGCGTCCACGGTCAGTTTGAGGACGCCGGCCGGCAGGCCGGCGGCGTTCACCGTGTCGTTCCCGCCGAGGGCGTTGACGACGAGCTGGTCGTTGGCCCCTTCCGACCCGGTGACGTTAACGGTGGCGTGCAGGCCGGCGACCGTCGCGCTCGTGCCGGCGCCAGCTACTTGAATGGCGTCGGCCCCGTTCGTGCCGGTGACGGTGACGGTGTCGGCCGCCCCGTCGCCCGTGCCGCTGCCGGCCGGGTTGGACAGGTCGAGGTTGACCTCGGTCACGTCGGTGCCGGACAGGTCGCCGACGGTGATCTGGTCCGCCCCGCCGAGCGCCACGAAGTTGACCCGCTCCGTGTCGTTGACGTCCATGACGATGTTGGCCACGTCCCGCGTGAACAGCAACCGGCCGCCGTTGGCCGACAGGTTGATCTTCTCGGCCACGTTGGCGCCGTTGAACTGGAGGGTGTCGGTCCCGTCCTGCCCCTCGACGACGTCGTTGCCGTCGCCGGGGTTCCACACGAACGTGTCGTCCCCGGCCCCCATCAGGGCCGTGTCGTTGCCGCGACCGCCGATGATCAGGTCGTTGCCGTCGCCGCCGAACAGCTTGTCGGCCCCGTCGCCGCCGGTGATCGTGTCGTTGCCGGTGCCGCCGTCCACGGTCAGGGCGATCAGCGTGGCCAGGCCGTTCGACCCGGTGAACGTGTCGTCCCCGCCGTTCATGTTCACGACCAGGCTCTCGGACGTGCCGATGTCGATGGTGAACGGGGCGGGGGTGGTGCGGTCGAACCGGACGCGGGTGCCGTTCGGGGTCACCGTGAACGTCTCCGCCCCGTTGCCGCCGTTGACCTCGACGGTGTCGGTGCCGGCCCCGCCCTCGTTCAGGTCGGTGTCGTCGCCGGGGTTCCAGATCATGCGGTCGTTGCCGGCCTCGCCGAACACCTGGTCGTCGCCGTCGCCGCCGGTGAGCGTGTCGTTGTCGGCGCCGCCGAAGAGCAGGTCGTTGCCGCCCTTGCCCAGCAGCGTGTCGTTGCCGGCCTGGCCGAACAGCATGTCGGCCCCGGAGCCGCCGGTGAGCGTGTCGTTGCCGTCGCCGCCGAACAGGAACGCCTTCGGCAGCGCCCCGTTGGCCTCGTTGAGCGTGATGACGTCGTTGCCGCCCAGGCCGAACACCTGGATGAGCGCCGTGTTCGCCACGGTCGCCGTGCCGCCGATGACCGGGACGGCCCCGCCGTTGACGAGGATCTTCCCGGCAGCGTCGCGGCTGACGGTGATGGTGTTGTTGGCGGCGTCGCCGAAGACGCTCAGGACGCCGGCGCCGGGGAGGAACGAGGCGACGACGGCCGGGACGATGCGGTCGCCCAGCGGCTCCAGGGCCGGGCGGAACCGGCCGTGCCAGAGGGCCTTGCGGACGGGTCGGCGGTCGCGGACCAGCCGGCGGACGGCTTGCTTCCAGAAAGTGCGCAGCATGGAGAGTCCTCGCTTTCACGGAGTTGGTGTCGGTGGCCGACGCTCGGCTTACCCGGGAGATCGCACAGAACGGCCGGAACCCGACAGGTGACTGGGAAAACCTCGCCCCGCCGCGAGCCCGGCCTCGGCGGCAGCGGGGCGTGCCCTTCCCTAGGCGCAACTTCCACCGCGGGTGTTACACCGCGGCCGGTCAGATTCCGCCGGTGGCGGGGATCACGCTACTGTCCACGGTTTCGACGAACGGGCCGGCCGACCCGTCGTTGGCCTGCAGCGCCGCCATCAGCTCGGGCGGCAGGTCCGGGTCGCTGCCCGGGTCCTCGAACACGGTCGGGTTGGCCGACCGCAGGGCCGAGTTCAGCCACAGGATCGTGTACGGGGCCTTGCTGATGCTCCCGGCCGACTTGCGGGCCGAGTCCACCCGCCCGTCCCCGGCGCACGGCTGGCCGAGGCGGCGGACGTCGGTCTGGAAGGCGGTGATCCACTTGACCGTCTGCTCGCCGATGAACCCGTCGACGGCGATGTCTTCGCCGTCCGGGGCGGAGAAGAACGGGTGGTCGGTGTAGACGCGGTGCAACAGCCACTGCACCAACAGCACGTCGTCCCGCTTGTTCGGGGACTTCGTCCCGACGGCGAAGTTCACGTTGTAGTAGTTGCCGCCGTCGCCGGTTTCGCCGATGTAGGCCATGGTCGCGCCTCCTGAGTTCCCTGGTCCGCGTCGTCCGTCGGGGCTTACCCGGGAGATCGCGGCGGGCCGGGCCGACCCCGACAGGCGGCGGCTTTTTTTGTGGCCCCGGTGGCGGCAATCGCGTGTCAATGCAGCGGGTTCAGCCCCGAAGGGGCGGCACAGTGTTAGCCCAGGGCGCGAGCCCTGGGTTTGCACACCCGGGAATGAATCGCAGCCCCGAAGGGGCGACACAGTCAGCCGTCCGGATGTGTCGCCCCTTCGGGGCTCCGGCCTATTCCGGGCACGGTGACCCAGGGCTCGCGCCCTGGGCTAACGCTGTGCCGCCCCTTCGGGGCTGACGCCGGCGAACCGTAACGATCCGTT
>DASXAN010000853.1:0-3930 GCA_036406755.1 Gemmataceae bacterium | reverse complement strand
GAGAAGGCGGCGGCGCAGAAGCTGGAGTTCGCCCGGTCGCTGGCCAAGGACGGCAAGACGGACAAGGCCAAGGACCGGCTGCGGGAGCTGATCCGGGCGTACCCCGGCACGAAGGCGGCCGCCGAGGCGGAGCAGCTCCTGGCGACGCTCGGGTGAGCCGGAGGGCGCATGGCCGACACCCCAGTCAGCCTGCTCGATCGCCTGCGGGACCGGCCGGACCCGCAGTCCTGGGACCGGCTCATTCAGGTCTACGAGCCGTTCCTCCGCCGGTTCCTCCGCGACCCGGCGCTGCAGTCCGACGCGGACGACCTGTTGCAGGACATCCTCACCGTCCTGGTGCGGGAGCTGCCGAAGTTCCGCCGGCAGCGGACCGGGTCGTTCCGGGCGTGGCTGCGGACGGTGGCCGTCAACCGGGTCAACGCCTGGTGGCGGCAGAAGGCGGGCCGGCCGGCCGCGGCGGGCGGCACGGACGCGGCCGTGCGGCTGGCGGAGCTGGCCGACCCGGCCAGCGGCCTGAGCCGGCAGTGGGACGCGGAGCACGACCGGCACGTGGCCCGGCGGCTGCTGGAACTCTTGGAGCCGGAGTTCACGCCGGGGACGTGGGCGGCGTTCCGCCGGCAGGTGGTGGACGGGCTCCCGGCCAGCGCCGCGGCGGCGGAGCTGGGCATCAGCGTGAACGCGGCGCTCTTGGCCAAGTCGCGGGTGCTGCGGCGGCTGCGGGACGAGGCCGCCGGGCTGATCGACTGACCGGGGCGGGCCGCGGCTAGGGGGCCGGCGGCCCGCCATGCTGCTGGATCAGTTGATCGATCAGACGGCGCGGGGCGCGGAAGTTGGTCTGCCGGAGCTTGAGCAGGGCGTCCGGCATGTTTGGGTCTAGCCCCGAAGGGGCGGCACAACGTAGCCCAGGGCGTCAGCCCTGGGTTCGCGTTGGCAAAGAGTGGTTGAGCCCCGGAGGGGCGACACATTGTGCCGCCCCTCCGGGGCTTGGTGAAATGGCTGGTTCGGTGACCTAGGGCTGACGCCCTGGGCTACGTTGTGCCGCCCCTTCGGGGCTAACACCCGGACGGCGATCTGGACGAGGTAATTGAGCGGTGACGTGTCGGCGACGACCGTCATTTGCCGCGGGCCCGACCGAGCGCGGCGAGGTCACCGTCGAGGTCGTCGGCGGTGTACGGGAGCGGGATGCCCCGGGCCTTCAGGAAGCCGTCGGCCGCGTCGATCGACAGGCCGAGCAGCTCGGCGACCTGGCCCAGGCTGAGGACGCCCGCCCGGTAGCCCTCGGCGGCGAGGGCCTCCTTCGCGGCCCGCCCCAGGTCCGCCCCCCAGCCGGCTGTGAGCTGGTCCTCGATCGCCTTGGGGATGTCAATTGTGATCGACATGGAATCGCCCGGTTGGATGGCGACGGATGCGGGAACGCCCGGCCCCGGCTGACTCAGCATACCGCCCGCTGGACCGGGCGGACAAGTGACCGGCGGAGTTTTGCTGACAGGATTCGCCCCGTCGCGCATTCTCTAGCCCTGACGGCCACACCCCGAGGAGGACGCCATGCCCACGACCGCCGCCGGCCACCCGCCCGCGTCCGTCCTGGCCGCGTTCGCCCTCGGCAAGCTCGACGCCGCCGCCGCCGAAACCGTTCACCGCCACCTGGCCGGCTGCCCGGACTGCCGCACCGTCGTCGAGACCACACCGGCCGACTCGCTCCAGGCGCTGGTCCGCGATGCCGCCGCCGGGGCCACGCCGCCGCCGTCGCAGGCCGGGTCGGCCACCCGCGGCACGCTGCCGCTGCCGAACTCCGACTTCGACGAAACCGAGCTGCCGGCGGAGCTGCGGGACCACCCGCGGTACCGCCTGCTCCGCAAGCTCGGCCAGGGCGGCATGGGGGCCGTCTACCAGGCCGAGCACCGGATGATGGAGCGCACCGTCGCCGTCAAGGTGATCGCCCCCGGTTTGGTGGACAGCCCGGAGGCGGCCGAGCGGTTCCAGCGGGAGGTCAAGGCGGCGGCCAAGCTGGAGCACGCCAACATCGTCCGCGCCTACGACGCCGACCGGGCCGGCAGCGCCATGCTGCTGGCGATGGAGTTCGTCCCGGGTCGGACGCTGGCCGACGTGGTGGCGGCCAAGGGGCCGCTGCCGGTCGCCTACGCCTGCCGGTGCATCCGGCAAGCCGCCCAGGGGTTGCAGCACGCGCACGAGCACGGCATGGTGCACCGCGACATCAAGCCGCACAACCTGATGCTGACCGACAAGGGGGTGGTGAAGGTCCTCGACTTCGGCCTGGCCAAGCTGGCCAGCGAGCGCACGACCCGGGCCGGGCTGACCGGGGCGGGCATGGTGATGGGCACGCCGGAGTACATCGCCCCGGAACAGGCCCGGAACACGGCCGCGGCCGACATCCGCGCCGACATCTACGCCCTCGGCTGCACGCTGTTCTGCCTGCTGACCGGCCGGCCGCCGTTCGCCAGCGGCACGGCGATCGAAGTGATGACCAAGCACATCATGGACGCCCCGCCGCGGGTGACGGACCTGCGGCCGGAGGCGCCGGCCGGCCTGGCGGACCTGGTCGCCCGGATGCTGGCGAAGGACCCGGCCGACCGGCCGCAGACGCCGAAGGACGTGGCCGACGCCCTCACGCCGTTCGCCAAGACGGCAGTAGGTGCCGCAAGCCGAACGGCGCCGGAGAGTCCGGCCCGGCTCGCCGGACCGACCACCACGCCGCCGCCGTTGCCGCGCAGTCGCGGCACCCGCCGGTGGTGGCTGGCGGCCGCCGTCGCCGCTGCCGCCATCGCCAGCGTCGCCGCCTTTGTCCTGCTGCGGACGCCGGACGGGGTCGTGGAACCCGACGTACCCGGCAACGCCGAGGCGCGGCCGGACGGCGAAGCCGACGGTGCGGAGCCCGTGGCCGCCGAGAAGGCCGACGCCAACCCCACCCCCGGTCGGCTCGACCCGCGGGGCAAGTGGAAGAAGTGGATGGCCGGCATGACGGCCCGGTGTGCGATCTGGACGGACCGCGACGGCTGGCACGTCCGCTGCACCAGCGCCCGCACGTCCACCCTCCGCCACGTCTACGCCGGCACGATCACCGTCGAGGGCGGCACGGTCGAGGAACTGACCCCCATTCTGCCGAAAGGCTACGCGGCCGGCTCGGTCGTCGTCAGCGAGGACAAGAAGCACATCACCATCGACTTCGCCACCAAGGGCCCGGGCCGGGAGGCCGGGTTCGACTTCAAGGTGTCCCGCGGGTCGCGGCAACTCGACTTCGACCTCAACAAGCGGAAGCCCGACGCCATCCACGTCGGCTTCGAGGGCAGCCAGCCGCCGTCGGCCATCTTCGCCCTGCCGGTGTTCGACCAGCCCTGAGGACTTGCCATGCCGGCGACGACGCCCGCCCACCCGACCGACTCCGACCTGGCCGCCTACGCGCTGGGCAAGCTCGACGCCGCCGCGGCCGACCGCGTCCGGGACCACGTCGCCGACTGCCCCGCCTGCCGGGCCGTCGCCGAGCACACCCCGGCCGACACGCTCGTCGGCCTGCTCCGGCAGGCCGGGCCGCGGCCGGCCACGCTGGCCGTCACGCCGTCCGTCGCCGGGGCGGCGACGCAGGGCGGGCCACCCCCGGCCGTTGATGCGGGCGAGTTGCCGCCGGAGCTGCGGGACCACCCGAAGTACGCGATCACCCGCCTGCTCGGCCGCGGCGGCATGGGCGTCGTCTACCGGGCCGAGCACAAGGTCATGGACCGTACGGTGGCGGTCAAGGTCGTCAACCGGGCGCTGGTGGACAAGCCGGAGGCGGTGGAGCGGTTCGACCGCGAGATCAAGGCGGCGGCGAAGCTCGACCACCCGAACATCGTCAAGGCCCTGGACGCGGAGCGGGCCGGCGACTTGCAGCTGCTCGTCATGGAGTACGTCGAGGGCAAGAGCCTGGCCGACGTG
>DASXAN010000852.1:0-9211 GCA_036406755.1 Gemmataceae bacterium | reverse complement strand
CCTAAGAGTTGGGGGAATCGCCAGATGTGGCCGGGGTCCGCCCCGGTGCGGCCCCCCGACGGCGGCCTCAGACGGAAGCGATGGGGCCGGAATCAACCGCCCGCCGCGGCCCCGAGTAGGGCGAGGGTGTCGGGTTCCGGGACCGGGGTGAAGGTCAGGCTCAGGGTGTGGCCGGCGGCCCCTCCGGCCCGTGTCGGTGTCCGCCCCGGCCATCGTCAGCGCCCCCGGGCCGGAACGGCCGCCGTAGACGGGCGGGCTCTTTCCGTTTGTCAGCCGGCGGTGGTATGATAGGGTACCGTCCGCCGAGCCGCGCCCGACCGTCCGGCCGTGATTTCCGCAGGAGGTTCCACGATGGCCAAGAGCATTCGTGAGACGTTCGGGCTCGACTACTTGATCAACCAGACCTCGCCCGGGCCGCAGGGGCCCCAGGCGAGCGCCGCGTCGGTCGCGCGGCCCGGGGACGCGGCGGGCGCGGCCGGGGCCGGCCGCGCGGGCACCGCCGAAGAGCTGAAGTCCCAGGCCCGGCTCGTGTCCGACATGACACAGCTGCTGTCGCTCCTGAACGACCGCCCGGGCGGGGAGGGGCGGCTGCACGACCTCGCCGGCCAGACGGAGATGGACTTGAAGCAACTGCTCGCGCTCGTGGACGTACTGACCCGGTATGGCCTGGTCGAGGTCGTCCGGCCGGACAAGCTCGGCAACGACGAAATCCGCCTGACGGACGCGGGGCGGCAATTCCTCGCGCCGTGACGCCCCGGAGGCCCCATGCTCGCCCTCGTCGCCGGCGTCGTCGCCGCCGCGGCCGTCGGCCTGGTCTTCAGCCTGAGCCAGCGGCTCCAACCCGACCACGGCCTGCTCCGCACCGTCTCCTACACGGCGGTGTCCGGGTTCATCCCGGCCGCCGTGTACACGGTCTTGGACGGGCAGCACGTCGACGCCCTGCTCTGGCTGGGGACGGCTCTGGCCGCCGGCCTGGCGCTGCTCTTCCTCGCCACCCGCGACAGCCAGACCCCCTGGGCCCTGTCCTACGGTCTGCGGGGGCTGCGGGTTTGGGCGTTCATCCTCCTGGCCGCCTTCGCCGGCTACGGCCTGCTGCTGCGGTACGGGCAGATCAACCCGTACCACTGGGCGGCGGCCCTGTTCGGCGTGCTCGTCGGCGCCTCGGAGGTCGTGTCCCGGTACCGGGATGAGCCCGGGGCGGCCCTGTTCAGCTTCCCGGGGATGATCTACCTGGCGATCAACGGCGGCATCGCCGCGGCCGCGTTCGGCCTGCTCCGGTACTACGAGGCGGCCCTCGTCCCCGGGCTCCAGGGGGACCAGCTGCTGGCGAGCCTCCTGGCCGGGTTCGGGGCGATGGTGGTGATGCGGTCGAAGTTGTTCAACTTCAAGACGGCCGGGGGGGAGGAGTTCTCCGTCGGCCCGGATGCGGTCATCACCATCTTCCTGCGGTCGGTGGACCGGGCCATCGACCGGTGGCGGTGGGTCAGCCGGCAGCGGCTCGTATTCCGCTCGACCCGAGGGGTCACCTTCTCCCAGCGGGTGTCGGACTTCTTCAAGGGCAGTCTGGCCGCGTACCAGAACCTGAGCAGCGAGGAGAAGGCCGAGCTGGGGCGGGTGATCGACGCGGTCGCCGGTCAGGCGGACCTGGACGGGCAGCTGAAGCTCATGGCCATGGCGTTTGGCTTCCTGAACATCAGCGGCGAGGGCAACTACGTCGAGTTGATGGACGACCTGCGCACGTTCCTGGGGCAGGGGCCACCGGGCGGTCCGGGACCCGGGGGGGTGCCGCCGCCGGGCGGCCTCTAGCGGCGGGGCTCAGCGGCACGCGCCGCGGGGCGCCGGGGTCGTCGGCCCCGGGCTGTCGTCGCTGGCGGTGGCGCTGACGACCTCCCGCTGGGCCAGCAGCCCGCGGATCAACCGGCCGCTGCCCCGGACGAACAGGGCCCCCAGGGCGGGCAGGAACCGCAGGGCGGTCGGCTTTTCGGCGATTTCCGCGGTGACGCGGTCGACGACCGGGCCGCCGGCCCCGCGGTCGTCCCCGCCGCTGCCGGCGCGGGCCGCGTCGGACAACAGGAGGATGGCCTCCACCTGTCCGGTTTCGCCGGCGCTGTCGATCTGGGCGCCCAGCCGCGGGTCAATGTCCGGTCCGGCATTCATCGGCGTACCGACTCCCCTCTGGCGGACGGCGGGGCGGTCGGCCCGCCCCGCACGAGGTCCGCCAGTTCATAATACCGCGGCCCGCCGGCGTCAAGGCCGGCCGCGGCCGCCGATGAGAGTCTAGGTCATTATTGCATGGCCTGGTACGCCCGCTCCCCGTCGATCAGGCCGAACCCCTGGCGCCAGATGGCCTCCCCGTCGAGCCGCTGACAGGAGAGTTTCATGGCCCCCTCGATCCGCTGGGGGCTGGCGTCGCGGTCGGCCTGCTTCAGCAGGGCCGCCAGCCCCGTCACCAGGGCGGTCGCCATGGACGTGCCGTCCATGCGGACGAGCCCACCCCCGGCCAGGGCGGACACGATCCCCTCGCCCGGGGCGAGGACGTCGGGGGCGAACGGCCGGACGTAGTCCCGGAACGTGATGCTGCCGGAGAAGGCAGCCACCCGCTTCGCGTCCGCCGCCGCACCGACCGACACGACCTGCTCGTAGTTGCCGGGCGAGCGGCAGGTGTGCGGCCCCTCGTTGCCGATCGCGCAGACGACGAGGACGCCGTCGGCCCGGAGCCGCCGCATCACCGCCTCGAAGAACGGCGTGTACCCCGGGACCCCCAGGGACAGGTTGATGACCTTGACGCCCTTCTGGAGCATCCACTGCATCCCCGACAGGACGCGGAGCAGGGTGTTGCCCCCCTCGATGACCACGGCCGAGTAGAGGCGGGCCTTGGGCGCGACGCCGAGCTGGACCCCGCCGACCGTGCCGCCGCAGATCGTCGCCGCCGTGTGGGTGCCGTGCTTGCCGGAATCGTGGGGCTCGGCCGCGGGCTCCTTCAGGCTCCCGTCGAAGGCGACTTCCACGAAGTCGGCGATGCGACCGTCGAAGGCCGGGTGCTGGCCGTCGACGCCCGTGTCCAGGTGGCCGACCGCCACCCCCTCCCCGGTCAGGTTCTTCTTCCACAGCGGCTCGACGTTGATCAGCCGCAGGTGCGGCAGGGCCGCGTCGGCCGCGACGTCCGCGGCCTCCAGCGGCCGCGACACCTGGACCGGGTGGGGCAGGGTCACGGTCGCCGCGTCGTAGACGTCTTCGACGCCGTCGTGTTTGGCGAGGGCCCGGTAGCCGGCCGGATCGACATACCCCCACTCGATCCCGAGTCCCGGGAAGTACACCGGCCGGGGGGCTGGCTCCCGCGGCTGGCGGCCGCGGCCGTCCCGGGCGGCCGGCCCGCTGGGGGCGGCCGCCGCGGGGCCCGCCGCCTCGGGCAGTTTGTCGAGGAAACAGTCCATCCCGGCCGGTTCGTCGCGCTTCGCCTCCCAGTGCCTGTCCTTCAGGACGACCAGGACCGGCGCATGGCCGTAAGCCTGGAAGTAGCGCTCAATGACGGTGTCGGACCGCGATGTGGGCCTGGCCATGGCGAGGTTCCTCGGCGGGGGCGGGGTGGACGCCCGGGTGTTCGGGGTGCGAGTCGCGCCGCGGCTGTCACTTTTAACCCAGGACGGTCGGCCACGCAAGCGCCGCGGGCCGGGCCGGGCCTTAAGCGGCCGCGGACGGCCGGACCGTCACCCCCGGCCGCGACCTCGCCATCGCCTGCGGCTGCGCAACGTGGGGGCCGACTTCCGGTTGGCCGGAGTGGCGGGAACCTGGGGACGGCCCGGCCCCCGACCGCCGCTACCCCTGCGCCGGCTCCGGGGCGGCGTCAATCCGCTTCGCCGCGGTCCCGGCACCGTTGCGGCCCGGGTCGGCCGCCGGCAGTAGCTCCCGCAGCGCCTTCGCGTCGATCGTCTTCTTCTCCAGCAGCAGGTCGCGGAGCGTCTCCAGCACCGTGCGGTTCTCCGCCAGGATCGCCGCCGCCCGCGACCGGCCCTCCTCCACCACCGCCTTCACCCGCCGGTCCAGCGCCGCCTTCTGCTCCTCGGAGAGATGGGGATGCCGCTGCGACTTCTCCTCCTGGTTGAACCGCACCACGCCGGTCTCGTCGCCGCCCATGCCCAGCTCCTCGACCAGCGCCCGGGCGATGATCGTCGCCCGCCGCAGGTCCTCGCTGGACCCGATCGACAAATCATCCAGCAGCAGCTGCTCCGCCTCGCGGCCGCCCATGAGCACGGCGACCGTGTCGAGCATCTCGTTGCGGGTGACGACGAACTTGTGCTGCCGGTCCTGGTACTTGACGTACCCCAGCGCCCCGGCCGTGTCGCCACGGATGGTCACCCGGTCGATCGGCGGCGAGTGCGGGCTGAACAGCGCCACGACGGCGTGCCCGGCCTCGTGCGTGGCCACCACCCGCTCCTCCTTGGGCGTCAGCTCGGGCATCTCCAGGTACTCGGTCAGGGCCCGCTCGACGTCGGCCGGGGTGGTGGCGTCGGTGCGGTGCTCCCGCAGGCGGACGCGGGCGATCGACCGGCACAGGGCGTTGAGGTGGTCGCCGGAGTAGCGGGTGCCGGCGGCCGCCCCCTCGACGAAGTCGGCCGTGCGGCGGACGGCGAACTCCAGCGCCTCGTCGGTCATCCCGAGCCGCATCTTGCGGTCGTAGATCTTCAGGATCTCGCGGCGGTCGTCGTTGTCCGGGTACGGGACGTACAGGTGGAACTCGAACCGCCCCGGCCGCAGGAGCGCCGGGTCGAGGCTCTCGACGTAGTTGGTCGTGCCGACGACGAAGACCAGTTCCTCGGAGCGGAACCCGTCCATCTCGGTGAGCAGCTGGTTGACCATCGAGTGCTCGACGCCGCTGCCGGTGTAGGTGCCGCGGGCGGTGGCGAACGAGTCGAGCTCGTCGAAGATGATGATCGACGGGGCCGACTGGCGGGCGCGGTGGAAGATTTGCCGGAGATTCTCTTCGCTCTCGCCGACCCATCGACTTTTCAGCTCCGGCCCGCTGACGACGGTGACGGCCGCCCCGATCGACGCGGCCATCGCCTTGGCGAAGTACGTCTTGCCCGTACCTGGTGGCCCCCAGAAAATCAGCCCCCGCGGCAGCAGCTCCTCCAGCCGGGCGATCTCGTCCGCGTCCGTCGCCTTGTCCTTGAGTTGCAAGACGTCGAGGATTTCCTTCCGCAGCCGCTCCTTGACCTTGTCGTAGCCGCCGATGTCGCGGTCCAGATCGACTTCCGGCACCTCCAGCGCCCCGACCAGCGTCGCCTGGCGGAGCTGGCGGTACGCCCGCTTCGGGTCGGCCGGGTAGTCCTCGCCCTCAAGTGTGCTCAAGAGCCGCCGCAGGCGGACCGGGTTGACGCCGGAGACATGCTTGTACAGCGCCCACGGGTTGAACTGCCGGCCGAACTTCCTCGCCTCCCGCTGCGTGACGAGATACCGCAGCCGCGGCCGGGCGACGCCGAGCAGGCTGGTGCGGTGCGGGAACAGGTTTTCGATCACCCGCGGCAGGGCGAACGACGGGTCCTTGAACCCGAGCCAGACCAGCTCCGGGTTCTCGTACAAGAGCGGGATGACCTCGCGGGCCTCGGCCGTCAGCCCGCCCTGGCTGGTGGTGAGCAGGTCCAGGTGCGGCAGGACGACGACGCGGCGTTCGACGGCCCCGCGGACGGCCTCGCGGAGCTGGGCGATCATGGTGCCCATCAGGCCGACGGGGACGGGGCCGGCGGCCTCGTCGCCGCGGGGCCGGCCGTCGAGGTAGACGGACTGGATCTTCTGCTGCTTGAGCCGGTCGCGGACGTTCTTGTAGAGGTAGGGGGCGAGTTCCTTGTCACACTCGACGAGGCACGGCAATCCGCGGGCGAGCTTGCCGGCGACGGCGGCCAGCTCGGCGGCGTAGGCGGCCTCGACGGCCTGGTCGGGGGTCAGCTCGGCCGGCAGGTCTTTTTCGGGGATGACGACGGACATGGGGACATCCTACGGAGCGGCGGGGGCCGGGGCCGTGGGAACTCTACCACGGCGGCGGCGGGCCGGCCAACGGTCGGGGCGGGCGATTGATTTTACGCGGCGGGCAGGGGAGGATGGGGCGGGTGTCCGCAAACGATGACCAAATGAGGCGGGTTCAGCCCCGAAGGGGCGGCACAGCGTTAGCCCAGGGCGCGAGCCCTGGGTCTCCGACACCCCCGTATTCCAAGCCCCAACGGGGCGACACACCAAGCTAGGGCGTCACGATGCCGCAATCGTTTGCCGCCTTGCAGGCCCATATCGTGTTCAGCACCAAGAACCGCGTCCCCGGCATCACCCCGGACCTGGCACCCAAGCTCTACGGCTACATTCACGGCATCGTCGCCGAATCGGGGATGCTGCTGGCCGCCGGCGGCGTCGCGGACCACGTCCACCTGCTCGTGACGCTCGGCCGGGAGATGAGCGTGGCGGAGCTGGTCCGACTCATCAAGTGCAATTCGTCGGGCTGGATTCACAAGACATTCCCGGCCCACCGGGAGTTCGCCTGGCAGAGCGGCTACGGGGCGTTTTCCGTTTCAAGATCGCACCGCGACCCGGTCAAACGGTACATCGAGACGCAAGCCGAGCACCACAAGACGCTCTCGTTTCAGGACGAATTCCGGGCGTTGCTCCGTCGGCATGGGCTCGAATGGGACGAGCGGCACGTGTGGGATTGACAGGTCGGATGTGTCGCCCGTTGGGCTTGGCAGAGGAGCGGCGTCGGGTCTCAGCCCGGAAGGGGCGGTACAGCGTTAGCCCAGGGCGCGAGCCCTGGGGACCCGTGCCGCCACAAGGGCGCAGCCCCGAAGGGGCGGTACAACGCGACCGGGTTGTGTCGCCCCTTCGGGGCTACCTTCCAAATGTCGGACCGGGTCCCCAGGGCTCGCGCCCTGGGCTAACGCTGTACCGCCCCTTCGGGGCTGATGCCACACGGAACTCTACGGCGGCCGGCCAACGATGGGGGCAGCCTCTTGATCTTACGCTGCGCACGTGGCAACCTGGGCGGTGCATGGGGCGAACCGTAGCGCGTTCGGTGCATTCGGCTGCGGTCCGCCAACCTCTCACAAGGAATTGACAATGCTCCACGGCCTCAATCGTGGCAGTGCACTCTACAAGGACCTGAGCGATACGTTTGCAGTAGAGGTCACACTCAAGGAAGGGCGGCGCTTTCGATATCAGATTGGCAGATACTTGAAGCAGTTGTATGCCGGGGCCTCGGAGGAACGGCTTCGACGACTTGTCGATGAGGCGGTTGCCGACAAGTATCTGGAGTGCAAGTGGGACCGTGAACACCCGCTCGTACAATCCGAAGAGGAGATCCGAAAGCAATTGATGCCGGCCTTCACCGATTACCTCAACTGGCTAAACGAGACAGCTGCCAAGAAAAGGTGAGGCGTCACACCTCCACCTTGATCGTCAGCGACCCGCTCTGCGGGTCCTCCGTCACTTCCTTGATCTGCCCCAGCTGGGCCGCCTTCCGCTTCAGCGCCTCGGCCGTCACCCGGTTCACCGCCCCGTTCAGCTCCCCCTTGAGGTCGGCCAGGTGGCCCTCCAGCCGCTTCGTCGCCGCCGCCTGCAGCTTGCCCTGCTCGTGCTCGGCTTGCTTCGCCAAATCGTCCTGCAGCTGCTTGGCGATCGCCTTGCGGACGCTCTTCTCGCCGGGGCCGAAGTCGTCGTACGCCAACCCCTCCCGCTGGCCCTCCAGCTCCAGCTCCTCCGTCGCCTTCGACTGCACCGTGACCGTGCCGGACTGCGGGTCGATGGTCGTGGTCACGTCGCCGTCGGTGCGGACGAGCCGACCGTCCTTCTCGGCGAACCCGCGGCCCTTCAGTTCCTCCCGTAGCAGCGCGGCCATCTGCTCCGGCGGCAGGACTTCGAGTAGTTCCAGCTGGGTGCTGACGGAGTCCTCGGCCCGCAGGGTGCGGTTCAGCGACTCGGACACGCGGATGCGATACGCCCGGCTCATGGTTTCATCCTCAATAAAAGGCAACTAACCACAGATGCACACGGATGAACACAGATCAGAAATCAGGAATGCTCTTTATCTGTGTTCATCCGTGTGCATCTGTGGTTAATACTCTTCATTGCACTGTCAACGGTTCTACTTGCCGTACCAGGGCGGCGGCGCGGGCGGCAAGCTCGTCGCCGCCGAGCCGCTCCCAGTCGGCCTTCCACACCTGGCTGGCGGCGTAGCCCTCGTCGAGGAAGCCGACGCCGCGGGCCCGCCGCTCCCACCGCTGCAGCCGGTCCAGGTGCCGGGGCAGCGCCAGCGCCCGCCGGTGCACCTCGACCCGGTCGGCCAGCCGCGGCGGGCCGGTGCCTTGCAGCCCGCCGGCGAACGCCTCCGGCGTCACGCCCGCCGGCAGCACGGTCGCCGCGGCCCGCAGCAGGAACCGCACCAGGTCCGGCCGGCCGTTCGCCTCGGCCGCGTCCGTGAACGCCGTCAGTACCCGCTCCTGGGCCAGCCCCAGGTCGCGGAGGGCCGCCCAGTCGCCGACCTGCACCTTCCGCCGCTCCACCGCCACCCACCGGTCGCGGAGGAACGGTTGCAGCGCCTCGAGCATCGCCGCACCGACGCCGGTCAGCCACGGGGCGAAGTCCGGGCCGGGGTCGTTCGGCAATCCGGCGAAGTCGTCCGGGCACGCCAGCCGTACCAGCCCGTCGGTGGCGACCGCCGGGATGGCCCGCAGCGGCGGCCCGGCTTCGGTGTCCCGGAGCAGGTCGTACGTCAGGAACACCAAGAGCCGGTCGGCCGGCGTCAGCTCGGCGGCCGGCAGCTCCAGGGGCGGCTTCTGGTCGCCCGGCCGGTGAGCGGTGATCCAGATGAGGAACTCCAGCGCGTGCCGGGAGAACGTCAACGCCAGCTCGGCCGGTGGCCACCGCTCCCACAGCCGGCCGTCGCGGGGCTGGCCGTCGCGGAGGAACCGCTCCCGCCGCCAGCCGCCGGCTCGGGCCAGGAACAACAGACACCCCTTCGCCAGGCTGTCCGCGACCAGCTCGGCGCACGCCCGGCTCAGGGCCGGCGGGCGGGGGGTGCGGTCGAGGACCAACGGCAGCGCCTGGTCTGCCGGGGCGTGCCGCAGGACGGCGTGCAGGAGGCGCAGCAGCCGGCCCTCGAAGGCGGTGACGACCCGGGGTGTCGGCGGTGCGGATGCCATGTCGGCCCCGTTTAGCCGCGACGCGCAGCGGAGCG
>DASXAN010000851.1:0-2099 GCA_036406755.1 Gemmataceae bacterium | reverse complement strand
CGGCCTCGCTCGCCTAGTTCGTCTCCGCGATATCCTGCATGCTCACCAGCTTTAGCCGCCCGAACGGGTTGTGCATGGGACTGCCCGCCAGGTCCGGGTCGCCGTCCTCCGCGAACGCCTTGAATCGCGGGCCTGTCAGGTCGGCGAGCAGGTGGCCGTCCTCGATCGGCGCCTCGCTCGCGGCCAGGTAGCGGATCACCTCGACGATGTCGAAGCCGCCCTGCTCGACGTCGGACCGCTTCATCACCACGTCCCGCAGCCCCAGCGCGTGCATGCCCATCGTCCACACCTCGCGCTCGCCGCCGACGACGGCGACAAAGGCGAAGGTGAGGGCGTCCGTCCCGCCGTCGTCGGTCAGGGCGAGCCAGGTTTCGCCGCCGTGCGCGACGGCGCCGTTGTCGATGAACACGCCGGCGCCGCCGGCCCGCACCACGGCCGCGGCGGCCCGCATCATCGTCCGGGCCGCGTCGAGCGACCCGCCGGGGCCGCTCAGGAAGACGTTGACAGTGTAGTTGTCCACGGTTTCCAGTTCGTCGTCCGTGGGCCGCTCCCGGCAGGAGGAGCGAAAGACCTGGGCGAATTGACTGTCCGCCGCCGCCGCACCGAAGCCGACCTCCGTCCCGTCCGGCATGACCAGAGCGTCGGGCGTTAGCCGGTAGCCGTCAGGCAGACTCTCCATGAGTTCCCTCGGATGTTTCCACCGGCCCGGGATGCGGAACGCGATAGTGACCGGGCCGTCTGGCTCGTTCATGGCGGATGCTCTCGCATGACCTCCGAACCACCGTAGCCAATGATGGTAACAACCTGCCACCGCTGCACCATCAAAAATCCGCCGCCGGGGACTACAATCGCCGCATGGCACGTCCACCCGCCGAACCGACCGTCACGTTCTGGGGCGCCGCCCGCACCGTCACCGGGTCGATGCACCGTCTCGACGCCAACGGCCAGACCGTCCTGCTCGACTGCGGCCTGTTCCAGGGCCACCGGGCCGAGGCCCGCCAGCGGAACGAGTCGTTCCCGTTCCGCCCCAAGGACGTGGACGCCGTCGTCCTGAGCCACGCCCACATCGACCACTGCGGCAACCTGCCCAACCTCGTCCGCCAGGGGTTCGCCGGCCCGATCTACTGCACCCCCGCCACCCGCGCCCTGGCCGGCGTCATGCTCGGCGACGCGGCCAAGATTCAGGAGGAGGACGCTGCCTACCTCAACCGCCGGCGGGAGAAGGGCGAGCCGAAAGTCGAGCCGCTCTACGACGGCCGCGACGTCTACCACACACTCCTGAAGCTCCAGGCCCGGCCGTACGACACACCCTTCGAGGTCGGGCCGGGCATCGAGGGGACGTTCGTCGAGGCCGGGCACCTGCTCGGCTCGGCGATGGTCCACGTCCGCGTCGTCGACCGGCGGCTGACGTTCACCGGCGACCTCGGCCGGCCCGCCATGCCGATCCTCCGCGACCCGGCCCCGGTCCCGCCGGCCGATCTCCTCATCAGCGAGAGCACGTACGGCGGCATCACGCACGAGCCGGTGACGGAGTCGGCCGAGCGACTCGGCGAGGTCGTCCGCCAGACGGCCGACCGCCGCGGCAAGCTCGTCATCCCGGCGTTCGCCGTCGGCCGGACGCAGACCATCATCTACTTCCTCCACCAGCTCAAGGCGGCAGGCCGGTTGCCGGACGTGCCGGTGTACGTGGATAGCCCGATGGCCGTGAAGGCGACCGAGGTGTTCCACACGCACGCGGAGTTTTTCGACGACGAAGCCCGGCGGGTGGTGGCCGAAACTCCGGAGCTGTTCGGCGGCGGCGGGTGGGTGCGGTACGTCGAGAAGGTCCACGACAGCATCGCGCTCAACGACCGGCCGGGGCCGTGCGTGATCATCTCGGCGAGCGGCATGTGCGAATCCGGCCGCATCCTGCACCACCTCAAGCACACCATCGAGAACCCGGCCAACACCATCCTGATCGCCGGCTTCCAGGCCGAGGGTACGCTCGGCCGGCGGCTGGTCGAGCGGCGGCCGGAGGTCCGCATCCTCGGGCGGATGTTCGCCGTCAAGGCGGAGATCATCGTGCTCAACGGCCTGTCCAGCCACGCCGACCACGGCGA
>DASXAN010000850.1:0-4013 GCA_036406755.1 Gemmataceae bacterium | reverse complement strand
GGAGGGCACGTTGGTCGCGTTCCGCCGCAGCGACAACTCCTGGCACGGGCACAAGCCGTTCGTGGGCCCGCGGCGGGTCATCCAGCTGAACTGGGTGACCACGCAGCGGGCGGCCAAGCTGACCGGCCTGCGGCACGGCTTCTCGACCGCCGCCAAGCGGGCCGCGTCGCTGGCCCGCACCCTGCTCGGCGGCCGACCGGGCCGCCTGAGTCGCGGTTGACCATTAGCTCCTGAAACCTTACCTTGGCCCTCCCAACCGGGGGTGCCGTGAAGACCGCCTCACTCCGTTCCAAATCGTTCCGCCGCATCCTGCTCGTCAAGCCGTCGGCGGTGGGAGACGTGATCCACACCCTGCCGGTGCTGGCGAAACTCCGGGCCCGTTACCCCGACGCACAAATCGACTGGCTGCTCACGCCCGCCATCGCCGAACTCGTCCGCCACCACCCGGACCTCTCCGGCGTCGTCCTGTTCGACCGGCACGGGTATACCCGCATCTGGCGGGACTGGTCCGCCGCGACCGAACTGGCGGACCTGTTCGCGACAATCCGCCGAGCCCGGTATGACTTGGTCGTGGACCTGCACGGCCAGTTCCGCACGGCCGTGCTGACGCTGGCCAGCGGCGCCCCGGTGCGCGTCGGCTTCGACCGCCCGCGGCGGTCGTGCCGCAGTCCGAGGCCGCTGCCGGCGTCGGCGTACCGCCACGGCTGGGTCGGGGCGCGGGAGGGGGCGTGGGTCGCGTACACGCACCGCATCCGGCTGCCGTCGCTCGACGTCCATGCCGTGGACCGCTACCTGCTCCTCGGACCGATGCTCGGCCTGGGCGACGGACCGCCCGAGTTCCGCGTGCCGGTCCCGGCGGCCGCCGACCTCCGGGTCGATCAGTTGCTCGCCGCTCGCGGCCTGCTCGGCCGGCCGCTGGCGGTCCTTGTCCCCGGCACGCTCTGGGAAACCAAGCACTGGCACGCGGACGGCTTCGCCCGGACCGCCCGTCACCTGCTCGCCAGCGGCCGGGCGGTCGTGCTGGCGGGGGCGGCGGCGGAGCGACCCCGCTGCCGCGAGGTGGCTGACCGCTGCCCGGGCGCGTGCGACCTGTCCGGCCAGACGGCACTGACCGAGCTGGCGGCGCTGCTCCGCCGGGCGGCCGTGTGCGTTACCAACGACTCCGGGTCGATGCACCTGGCCGTGGCTCTGGGCCGGCCGGTCGTCAGCGTGTTCGGCCCGACCGACCCAGTTTGGATCGGTCCGTACGGCCGGCCGCACGCCGTCGTTCGGGCCGATCTGCCCTGCGCACCATGCTATCTACGCAAGCTCAGCCGCTGTCCGCATGCCCACGCTTGCATGGAGCAGGTCCGCGCCGAGGACATGATCGACCGGGTCGAGCGGGTGATTGCCGCGGAAGTGCGGGCCGCCTAATGACGGTCGCGGTTGTGGCTGCGGTAGCGGCGGGCGCGGAGGCGGACGGCCCACCACAACCACCGCGGCGACCGCCGGCGGCGACGGCCTTCGTGGTAATACCGCCAGAACCGCAGCCGGTCCCGGCCGGTCACGCCGGGCACGTCAGAGGAGTAGAGGAACTGGCCGAGGTCCTTGCCCCGCCACCACGGCCCGGTCCAGGGGTGGTGGCCAAGGCGGTGTAGGTCGATGACCTTGACCCGGCCGCGCCAGTCGGGCACGCGGGCCGTGTCGTCGTTGGCGACGTAGAAGTGGCAGAGGTAGAGGTCCTTGTGGTACCGGCCGCGGTCGTGGAACGCCCGGACGACGCGGGCCAGCTCGGCGACCAGCCCGCGCTTCCACCGGGCGAATGCAGGGCCGTCGAGGCGGGCCGCGGCGGCCGGGATGGCCTCGTGCAGCGGCAGCATGTCGGTCAGCTCGTCCACCGCGATGAAGCTCTGTAGCCGGCCCCATGGCCCAATCCGCTCGCCGCACGCGGCCGCCGCCGGCACCGGCAAGCCCTGCGACCGGGCCCACTCCAGGTGTTGCCACTCCTGCACGGCCGGGGACCAGCCCTGCCCCGGCCGGACCAGGGCCAGCAGGCCAGTCCACCAGGACAGACGGTAGTGCCGTTTCAAGTAGACGACGAGCCGTCGGCCGCCGGCGGAGAGCGTCCACCGGCCGATCGACCGCCCCTGCTTGGCGTGGTAGCGGTCGGTGACGGCGACCCGCATAATGTCATCGCGCCAACCCGGGCCGGCGAACGCCGCCCAGTCCGGCCGGTGATGCACCCGCCAGCCGCCGCGGACGAGGCGGTGCCAGAACGTGTCCACCCCGGGGAACCTCCGTGTCGTCGGCCGGCCACCGGGAATCGGCGGCCACGGCCTTGTACCGCGGGGTGGGCGGCGGTGTCAACGGCGGCCGGCGGTCACTTCTCCTTGATCCGCTCCGGCGGCAAGTAGTTGATCACCAGCCGCTTGAACGCGTACTTGCCGCTCTTCCACATCAGCCACAGGCACATGACGGCCAGCCACACCTCGATCCCGGGGTGGAACATGTAGGCGGAGAACGCGATGTCCTTTTCGTACGCCCCCAGCCGGTCGGCCAACAGCAGGTCCGCCTCCCGGTCGACGAGGACGTAGTACGGCAGCTCGTAGTGGTAAAAAAGGGCGAACCCGATGATGGCGAAGAAGGCGAGCAGGCAGGCGATGCCGGGCAACAGCCACATGAACCAGTCGCCGGAGGTGCGGTCGTAGGTCTTGATGCTCGGCCGCCGCTGCCGCTTGACCATGTCGTAGCCACAGTGCAGGCAGATGCGGGAATCCGGCGGGTCGAGTTCGTAGGCGCAGTGCGGGCACCGCGGGGATAAGCTGGTTTCGGTGACGCCGTACGGGTTGGCGGCGTCCTCGTCGTGGTCGCCCGCGGCCGTCGCCGTCTTCTGGGCCTTTTCCGTCCGCACGCGGGTGTCCACGCCGCCGTCGGCCGGCACCGGGACGACCCCGCCGCACTTCTTGCACCGCACCTTCTTGCCCCGGACCGCCTCCGGCACGACCATCTGGAGTTGACAATCTGGGCAAGTTATGCGAATTCCTGGTGCTGCCATGTGTCACGGTCCTTCGGGGCGGTTGCCGCGGG
The DNA here is from genome assembly GCA_036406755.1 of Gemmataceae bacterium. Lineage (GTDB taxonomy): Bacteria > Planctomycetota > Planctomycetia > Gemmatales > Gemmataceae > DASXAN01. The sequence goes on along the minus strand of DASXAN010000850.1, from coordinate 947 downwards.
GGACGACGTGGGAAGCCACGGTCGATGTCTTAGGATAGGGAAGGAACCTGCACCAATGCAAGGAGCCAGCATTCTCCCGTTCGCTACCCCGGCCGGCCCCGACCCGCTGCCGCCCCCCGGCCCCCGCCGGACGCCCGACGCGCCGGAGGTGGCGCGACAGCGGCTGCTCGTTTCGATCGCCACCTACAACGAGCGGGACAACCTGGCCGGCCTCGTCGCCGCCATCCACGCCGAGTTGCCGCACGCCGACGTGCTGGTGATCGACGACAACTCCCCCGACGGTACCGGCGACTTGGCCGACGAACTCGCCCTAGCCGACCGCCGCGTCCGCGTCTTGCACCGCGCCGGCAAGCTCGGGCTGGGGACGGCCATCCTCGCCGGGATGCGGTACGCCATCGACGGCCGGTACGACCTGCTGCTCAACATCGACGCCGACTTCAGCCACCCGCCGCGGTACCTGCGGTGGCTAGTGTCCGGGATGCGGGACCACGACGTGATGATCGGCTCCCGGTACGTGCCGGGCGGCGGCACGGTCAATTGGCCATGGTCCCGCCGACTCATCAGCCGGGCGGTGAACCTGTTCGTCCGGCTGGCGCTGCGGTTGCCGGTCCGGGACGCGAGCGGGGCGTACCGCTGCTACCGGGTGGACCTGCTCCGCCGGGCGGATTTGGCCGGCGTGCGGTCGCGGGGGTACTCGTTCCAGCAGGAGGTACTGTACCGCTGCCACCGGGCCGGGGCGCGGATCGGCGAATTCCCGATCGTGTTCGAGAACCGCAAAGCCGGCGCGTCCAAGGTGAGCCTGCGGGAATCGGTGCGGAGCCTGAGCATGCTGGCGTGGCTGGGCGTCAAGGCGACGCTGCGACTGGGTTAGCCGCGACGCGGAGTCCGCGGTGCGGAGCGCTCAGAGTGAGCGCTCCGCTCCGAAGACACCGCGTCGCGGCTAAACG
>DASXAN010000849.1:0-3387 GCA_036406755.1 Gemmataceae bacterium | reverse complement strand
GCCCTTCTCGCCGTGGAACCGGAAGTAGTCCACGTCCCGCGGCTTGTCCATCCGCCCGCTGACGCCGCACGGCACCGGCAGCGGCTGGGCGTGGTCCGGCGTGTCGTTCGGCTCCTGCTCGACGAGCTGCGGCAGCGGGCTGACGTAGACGGCGACCGGGTTGGTGTTACCCGCCGACGTCGGCAGCGGCACCCGGTGCAGCCCCGGCTCGGTCGGCAGAGTGAGTGTGACCTTGGGCGCGGCCTTGGCCGCCGACCCGACCGGCTCGACGGCGATCGTCTGCCCCGGGTTGCCGGCGAACGGGAAGGCGTGGGCGGCGTACGGCTTGTCGGTGACGCACAGGGCGTAGGCCCAGCGAGGGTCGCCGTCGTACTTGGAGTCGCGGACCTGGACGAAGTAGTCGCCGGTCGCCGGGGCGGTCCAGGCGAGGTACGGGTCGGCGAAGAAGTAGTCGTCGTTGCCGGCCAGCTCGCGGCCGGCCGGGTCGAGGACGGTCAGGAGCGGGTCGAGGTGCTTTTGCAGGTCGTGGATCTTGTCCTCCAGGCGGGCGCCCCAGACCTCGAAGGTGTAAATCGTGCCGGCCTCAGCGTGGAAGCGGTAGGTGTCCACGTCCTCGACCGCCTCGACCCGGCCGCAGGCGACGCCGGGCACCGGCAGCGGGTTGGCCCCGGCCGGCGTGTTGTTGTTGCCGCCCTCGGTCACGACCGGGTCATCGACGACGAGCAACTGGCCGACGCTGGACAGGCCGGACTTGGTGACGACGCGGAACTCGTGCGGGCCGGGCGGCACGTCCGGGCTGGCCGTGACCTTGAGTTTGACGGCGGCAACGCGGCTGCCCGGCTTCGCGGTCGCGGGGACGACTTCAGCGGTGAGGCCGGGGTGGTCGGCGAGCCAGCCGGTGGCGGCCGCGAACGACTGCTGACCCTCGACGGTGACGTCGGCGGTCGCCCCGCGCCGCACCGCGACCGGCGTGGCGTGGGTGACCATCGGGAACGACGTCTGGGCGGCGGCGGGCGACGCCGTCAGGACGGTGAGCATGACCGTAGCCGGGAGGTTCCTCATGTCATCGACCCTTCCAGTAGCCGGGCCGCCGCCACGAGTTGGCGACGGCGACGATCTCGATGTCGCCGGCCCGTTCCCGGTAGACGAGGTAACACGGATAGCCGTGGAGGACGAACATGCGGTGCCGGCGATCGTACGCTGGGTAGGCTTGCGGCATGGCCAGGATTTTCTGCACGGCGTCTTGGACGAGGGTCTCGAATCGCGCGGCCGCCCGCGGACTCCGCGCCGCGTAGTAGGCGTACTCCGCCTGATAGTCTGCGCTCGCCCCGGGGAGGTAGATGACGTTAGCCATCCGACGGCCGCCCCGCCCGCGCCCGCGCCTCCGCCTTCACCTGCTCCCAGGGGATGCCTTGTACCAGGCCCGCGTCACATGCGGCGGACCGGCGCTCGATTTCGGCCCGCCACGCCTCGGCCACGGCCACCGGATCCTCGTCCGCCGGCTCCAGGTGTTCGTACAGCTCGCCGTAGATGCGCCACTGGTCGGCGCGGGGCATGGACTTGATCAAAGCGAGCACTTCGTCAGCGGTCGGCATGGCAGGTCCCTCCCATGTCCGCCATTCTAACGCTTGAACGCCGGTTCCGATACTTTTCCCCCGGCGACGACTTGGGCCACCGCCTCCGGCCGTCGCAGGGCCGCCCAGCACGCCGCCGCCGGCAGGTCCCGGCCGCCGGCCCGCCACCGCCCGGTCGCCGCCCACCCGTCGCTGGTACTCACATACCCCTCCGGCGTCACGGCCGCCCACTCGTCGCCGCCGCCGGAGACGAGCGCCAGCACCGGCTTGCCGGTCGCCGCGTCGAACACCCGCGCCATGCCGTCGAAGCTGCCGGCCACCACCCGCTTGCCGTCCGGGCTGATCGCCGCCGCGTACGTCAGCGAGCCGACCGGGATCGTCCGCAGCCCCTGGCCGTTGGCCCCGTTCCACAGCCGCAGCGTCTTGTCCGCCCCGGCCGACGCCACCAGCTTGCCGTCCCGGCTGACGCAGATCTCGTGAACGGCCACGTCGTGCCCCGGCATTCGCCGCGTCCGCTCGCCGGTGGCCGCGTTCCACCAGTAGAGCTGCGTCTCGTAGCCGGACGAGATGACCCGCGTTCCGTCGGCCGATGCGGCCACGGCGAGCACGTCCTGGTCCATGCCGGAGAGGGTCAGCCGGGTCTTGCCGGTCGCCGCGTCCACGATCTTGACCGTCCGGTCCTTGCTCGCCGAGGCGATCCACTTGCCGTGCGGGTCCCAGGCGACGGCGTAGACGAAGTCGGAGTGGCCGGTGAGCGTGAGGGCGGGTTGCCGTTTGGCGAGGTCCCAGACGCGGACCGTCTTGTCGAAGCTGGCCGACGCCAGCCGGGCGCCGTCCGGGCTGAACGCGACGCTGGATACGACGTCCGCGTGGCCGCCGAGGGTGGCGGCTAGCGACCAGTCGGCGGTGTGAAAGAGCCGCAGGTCGCCGCGGGCGGAGGGCTGGCCGCCGGCCACCGCCAGCGTCGCGCCGTCGGGGCTGAACTTCAGGTCGTTGACGGCTCCGAGGACGTTGGTCAGCACCTTCGCCGGGGTGACGGTCGTCAGGTCCCAGACGGTGACCCGGCCGTAGGCGCCGACGGCGAGGAATTGGCCGTCGGGGCTATAGGCCAGGGCCGTGACCGGGGCGAGCGGGCCGACCGGCAGGACCAGCTCGGCGTAGGTGTTGGAGGCGATCGGTTTCGCGGCCAGGTTTCGCGGCGGGGTGAGCTTCGTCGGCAACACAACGGCGAGCTTATGTCGGGACGAGCCGGAAGCGTCAGCGACGGTGGCCGATCCCGTGGCTGACGCTTCCGGCTCGCCGGGTTTCGTCCCGTCGGGGGCACCGGCGGCGATCCAGCGCTGGAGCACCGCCGTCACGTCGTCCGGCAGCGGGTCGGCGTCGAGCGGCATCCGCTTCGCCACGTCCTTGACGTGCAGGCGGCGGATCATCTCGCTCTCGCCCGGCTTGCCGGGGACGACAACCGCCGACTTCGCCCCCTTGAGGACGGCGGCGTAGGAGTCCAGGGCGAGGCCGCCGGAGACGTCCGGCTCCTTGAGGGTGCGGACGCTGTGGCAGACGGTGCAGTTCCGCCGCAACAGGGGGCGGACGTCCTGCCAGTACGTCGGCTCCGCGGCAGAGGAACGAACCACAGAGGCACAGAGGACACAGAGGGAAGAAACACAGAGGAGAAGTAAGGATGTATTGGATTTCAGGTGCATTGCATTTCTCTCTGTGCTCTTGGCTCTGTGTCCTCTGTGCCTCTGTGGTTCGTTAATGATTGAACAGGAACTCGCGCGAGTTTAAGAGCGCCCAGAGCAGGTCCTGCGCCCCC
>DASXAN010000848.1:0-2161 GCA_036406755.1 Gemmataceae bacterium | reverse complement strand
GATCAAGGTCGCGGCGCGCGGGGACGCGGTCGCCGCCACCAGCACGATCTCGAAGGAGTGGATCGAGAAGAACGCGCGGAAGGATCAGTAGGCCGCCGCGGACCGCGTCAGCCGGCCTTTCCCGTGCCCCCGGCGTTTGGCCGCCGCCGCAGTTCCTTCCGCAAATCCTCCAGCTCCTTCGGCACCGGTGGCCGAGTCGCGTTCCGGTCCAGCGCGGTCACGACCCAGTGTAGTAGGTTGATGCGGTCTTCCGGCGGGATCGCCCCGGGCGGGATCAGGGTTTTGACCCCCTGGGTTCTCACATCGAGGAACGCCTTATTCGACCGCTCGACCTCGTCCCGCAGGGCGTAGGTCACGGCCAGACCCACCGTGCCGATGGTCCGATAGAGGGGCGGCGTGTTCGGTCGTCGGGTCATGTCCTCGAACAGCCGCTCGGCGTCGGCGTAGCGCTTCTGATCCCAGTACAGCGCGCCGAGTTCCACGTGGTGGCCGGCCCCCTGGCGAATCTTGTCGAGGCTTCTTGGTGTGGCGTACAGCTCGACCGCGGTCAGCAATCGCCGCTCCTGTTCGCTGACGATGGCCAGGTTCGGGTGTGGGTCCGCCGGCGGCGGGGCCGACCGGGCGTTCTGCATGAGCCGCAGGCCGACGCCCCCGGCCGCGGCCAGCAGTACGGTGGCGGCCGCGGCGACCCAGCGACCGACCCGCCGCGGCCGGCCGGCGGCCGTCGCCCCGGCCGCCGGCGTCGCGTCCGCCGGCGTGACGAGCAGCCGTCCGGCCACGGGCTGGGCGACCGTCATGCCGGCGAACGGATTCTCGGCCGGCGCCGCCCCGACGGCCTGGTTCAACTCCCGCAGCACTTCCCGGCCGGACTGCGGGCGGGCGGGCGGGTCCTTGCTCATCATGCGATGGACCAGGGCGCAGAGGGGCGGCGGCAGGTCGGGCCGCGACTCCGCCAGCGGCGGCGGCTCGTCTTTGACGTGCTTGAGCGCCACTTCGTACGCCGTCTTGCCGCGGAACGGCGGCTGGCCGGACAGCATGTGGTAGCAGGTCACGCCGAAGGAATAGATGTCCGACCGCGGGTCGAGCGGCTCGCCCTGGGCCTGCTCCGGGCTCATGTAGAGCGGCGTGCCCATCGACACGCCGTCCTGCGTCAGCCTCAGGTCCGGGTCGCCGGCCACGTCGCGGGATAGGCCGAAGTCGGCCACCTTCACCTCGCCCTTGCGGGTGAGCAGAATGTTCTCCGGCTTGACGTCCCGGTGGACGATGCCGGACTCGCCGGCCCGCAACAGGGCGGCGGCCACCTGCCGCATGACCGTCAGGGCCACCGGCAGCTCCAGCGGGCCCTTCCGCGCCAGGTAGTCGCGGAGGTTGCGGCCCTCGACGTACTCCAAGGCCATGTAGTGCCGGCCGCCCGCCTCCCCGATGGCGTACACCTGGACGATGTTGGCGTGGGTGACACGAGCGACGGCCTCGGCCTCGCGGCGGAACCGGCTCAGGGCGGTCTGGTTGGCGGCCAGGTCCGGGCGGAGGAACTTCAGCGCCACTTTGCGCTTCAGCGACGTTTGCTCGGCGAGGTAGACGTGACCCATGCCGCCGTGACCGATGCGGCGGAGGATGCGGAAGTCGCCAACGGTTTGGCCGGTCAGGTCGGCGGCCGGGTCCGTCGCCGGGGGCAGGCCGGTCGACGACGGCGTGACCGGTTGGGTGGTGTCGTGCATGGGCAGGCTCCCGCGGCCGGAGCGGGCCGCCCGGCCGCGTCACCCCTCCAACAGCCGTGCGACCGGCAGCGCGTAACAGGTTGTGTTCCCGTTACCAGTGTACAGCGTCTGCCCGTCCGGGCTGAACCGCAACGCGCGGACGGGCGTGTCCAGCTCGTGGACACTCAGCGATTGCCACCCGGCCGCGTCCCACAGGCGAAGGGTGTGGTCGTCGCAGCCGGCGGCGAGCAGCTTGCCGTCCGGGCTGAACGCCACGGCCGCCACCCCCGTCCCCGGGGCGGGGATTTCGTGCGCCACCTGCTGGGCGTGTACGTCCCAAACATAGACCGTGGACTCCGGCGAGGCGACCGCCAGTAGCTTGCCAGCCGGGTCGAATGCCAAGCTGAGCGCCCCGCCAACGAACGTCGCCACCCGCTGCCGGTCGTAAACGTTCCAGATGGTGA
>DASXAN010000847.1:0-4042 GCA_036406755.1 Gemmataceae bacterium | reverse complement strand
TCCGGCGATCACGGTCTGGCCGTGTATCACCTGGGTGTCGGTAGAGATCATCTCCAGCCATTCAGCGGTCACGGCTCCAGTGCTTGACGGAGGGGGAAGGCGACAGCATCGCATGGGGTCGTGCCGCATCATTCCCACTCGAACCGATTCGAGGACTGGCTACCGGGGGTGCCGCGGCGGCGGCGACGGCATGCCGATCAAGGGATTCGGTAACGGTCATGTGCAGTAGTCGGCACGCGATCTCGTCTCCGATTTCTCGGCCCACCCATTAGGGAGGCTAACCAAAATGTTGGGAGCCAAACGGGGAGCCAACGGAGGCAGCCGGCGGGCGACGCCAAGCGACGTCCAGCGACGATGTCTTCAGCTGGCAGGCATTTCAAGTGACACTAGGCGACGTCCCGCGACGGTAAGATTGCGCCTTACAAGCGAGGGTGTCCGATCTCAGCGAACGTTCCTCAGTGTCAATGAATCTTGCTCGACCGGCAGCTTGTGTCACTAGAGTTTGCTCGATACGTGACCTTATGTGCCGGAGCGTGGCTTGTGGTGCGGTCTGCCGCTGTCGTGGACGACGAGCTGGGGTTTGAGCTGTGTTATCTCGACGGGGCTGGGGCTGAGCGTCGCGAGGGGCCTGCTTTGTGGGCGGGGCTGCGGCCTGAGGGGTTTCATCCGGTCCGGGAGTTCCGGTGGGCGAGAGGGCAGGGGCATCTGCCCGGTTTGTGGTGGTCGGCGACGACTGGGGTGCATGTCGGGTACGAGTCCTGGCTTGAGCGCGATCATGTAATGCTGCTGGACTTCGATCCGCGGGTTACCGCGATCGCGGCGCAGCCGTTCTGGCTGCGCTGGCGTGATGACGCGGGCCGGTCCCGGCGTCACGCGCCGGATTTGTTCGCCAGGCTGGCCGATGGCTCCGGCGTCGTGATCGACGTGCGCCCCGATGACCGGATCGAGCAGAAGGACGCGGAGGCGTTCGGTGTGACCGGGAAGGCATGCGGGCTGGCCGGGTGGGGCTTCCGGCGGGTGGGCGTCCCGGATCCGGTGCTGGTGGCGAACGTCGCGTGGCTGGCGCGGTACCGTCACCCGCGGTGCGGTTCCCCGGGCCTGGCCCGTCTCCTGCTGGAGGGCTTCGCCGAGCCGGCCCCGCTGATGGCGGGGGCTGCCGCGGTCGGCGATCCGATGGCGGTCCTGCCGGCCCTGTTCCACCTGATGTGGCGGCATGCCCTGGTCGCAGACCTGGCGGTCAGGCTGACCGCGGACACCTGCGTCGTCGCGGGCACGGTTTGTGGCGGTGCCCGGTGACCGGGCCGGGCCGGCCGGGCGGGCTCGGCGTCGGGGACCGGGTCCGGTTCGGCGGCAGGGACCAGGTGGTGATCGGGGTGTCCGGGCCGGCTGTGCGGCTGGCCGGCACCGGGGGCGAGGTCGTCACCGTGAGCGTGTCCGGCCTGCTGGCTGACGGGGACTTCGCCGTGCTGGGTGCCCGGCCGCGGCCGGGGATGCCGGCCGTCTCAGTGCTTGACGGCCTGCCCGCGGGGGCAGTGCGGGAGGCCCGGTGGTGGCAGCGGCATATCGTCGAGGTGCTGACCGGGATCCCGCCGGACGCGGAAGACGGCACGGGCCCGCGGCCGGAGTACGATCCCGCGGTGGTCACGCTGACCCGCCGGGAGCAGGCCAAGGCGGCCGAGCTGACGGCAGCCGGGCACCCGGTGACCGCGAGCGCGATCGCCAAGCGGCGGCGCCGTTACCAGGAGCAGGGCCTGATCGGCATGATCGATCACCGTGCCGGCAAACGGATGCCCCCGCACGGCCGGGCTGATGCCGCCGTGGTCGCGGCCATGCGGCAGGCGATCGGCGAGGCGGCCGGCGACTCGACGAGGACCGCGGTGTTCGTGCTGCGGCGGACGAGGCAGATCCTCGCCGGGTCCGGCGGGGAACCGGATGGGGGAATGCCGTCACGGAGCACTCTTTACCGCCTGTTCAGCCGGCTTCAGGACGGCCGGCACACGACCGGGTCGGCGAGTACCCGCCGGTCGCTGGCCGGCCGCCCGGAGGGGCCGTTCGGGCAGGTGCCTGCGGCGGCGCCCGGTGACCTGATGCAGATCGACTCCACGCCGCTGGACGTCCTGGTCCGCCTGGACAGCGGGGTTACCGGCCGGGTGGACCTGACCGGGATCATCGACGTCGCGACCAGGACGGTGACCGCGGCGGTGCTGCGGCCCACGACGAAGTCGGTGGACGCGAGCGTGCTGCTGGCCCGGACCGTGACCCCGGAGCCGATGCGGCCCGGCTGGCCGCAGGCCATGCGGATGTCGGAGTCGGCCCTGCCGTTCCGGCGGATGCTCAGCATCGACGAGCGCCTGGAGAACGCCGCGGCCCGCCCGCTGATCATTCCCCAGGTGATCGTCGTGGACCACGGCAAGGTGTTCATCTCGGAGTCATTCAGGGCGTCGTGCGAGTTCCTGGGCGTCAGCCTGCAGCCGGCCCGCAAGGCAACCGGGACCGACAAGCCGCACATCGAAAGAATGCTGGGGTCGGTCGCGACGATGTTCGCCCAGTACGTGTCCGGCTATACCGGCCGCAGCCCGGAATACCGCGGCCGCGGCACCGAGGAGAAGGCCGTGTGGTCGCTGCCGGAGCTGCAGGACCTGCTCGACCAGTGGCTGGTCACCTGGCAGAACCGGCCGCACGACGGGCTCCGCGACCCGCTGTGTCCGGGGCGGGCGTTCAGCCCGAACGAGAAGTACGCGGCGCTGACCGAGACCGCCGGCTACGTGCCGCTGGCCCTGTCGCCCGATGACTACATCGAGCTGCTTCCCGCGACCTGGCGGGCGGTGAACGCCTACGGCATCAAGATCAGCCGCCGCATCTATGACGGGAAGGAGCTGAACCCGCTGCGGATGCAGCACTCCGGGGTCACCGCCCGCAAGGGGCTGCACGAGGTTCACTACGACCCCTACGACATCTCGCGGGTCTGGGTCCGCGACCACCAGAACGGCGGCTGGATCACCGTGTTCTGGACCCAGCTGCACCGGGTCGCGGCCCCGTTCGGGGAACTGGCCTGGGACCACGCCCGCAAGCTGATGCCCGCCGCTACCGAGGCCGAGCTCGCCGACGCGGTCCAGGACCTGCTCACCAGGGCCGGCCAGGGGCCCGGCGACAAGAACGAGCCGGCGCCGTCCGGGAAGCGGGACCGGCGGGTCGCCGGCCGCACCAGGGCTGTCCGCCCAGCCATGCCGGCCGGCCCGGAGCCAGAGCCGGGAGGAGAACCGGCAGCCGAAGAGCCCGGCAGTCAGGAGGCCATCGTCCCGATGCCGATCTTCGACCCGTTCCGCGAGGCGGAGAAATGGCGGTGACCCCGCCCGCCGCGGGCAGTGCCGATCCCGCGACCCAGCTGACCACGCTGCCCGGATGGCGGCAGTTCGTCGCGGCCGTGCCGTCGGTCCCGCACCTGCTCCCCGAACAGGACTGGCTCTCGCTCGAGGACGGCAAGCGCGCCGCGCACGACGAGGAGCGGCTGGAACACCATTCCCGGCTGGTCGTGGTCCAGACCCCGGTTATCGGGCGGATCATCAGGCAGGGCGGGAACCTGATCCGGATGAACCGCCTCGCACATTACGGCCGGTCCGGGCTCATGGTGTCCGGGCCGGCCCGGACCGGGAAGACCACGGCCGTCACCCAGCTCGGCAAGACCGCCGAGCTCATGCACCGGCAGCGGCACCCGGGCTCCCGCGACGACATCCCGGTCATCTACATCACCGTCCCGCCGGCCGCGACCGGCAAGATGATCGCGACGGAGATCGCCCGGTTCCTCGGCCTCCCGGTTCCCCGCCGGGCCAACATCACCGACGTGATCGAGCCGGTCTGCGGCATCTGCCTGGATACCCGGGTGACCATGATCATCGTCGACGAACTGCACAACCTGGACATGACCACCCGGGCCGGCGCCGAGGCATCGGACACCCTGAAGTACTTCTCCGAACGGCTGCCCGCCACTTTCGTGTATTCCGGGATCGGCCTGGACCGCGGGGCCATGCTGGCCGGCCCTCGC
>DASXAN010000846.1:0-2614 GCA_036406755.1 Gemmataceae bacterium | reverse complement strand
GGCAACCCCGCTCGCCAAAGCCGACAGTGGCGCGGTATAATCCGCCGGCCCGCCGAGGAGCCGCCGTGCCGGAGTTGCCCGAAGTCGAGACGGTCGTCCGCGACCTCCGCCCGCACCTGGCGGGCCGGCGGATCGTCCGCGTCCGGGCCGGCGACAAGCCGCTCCGCCGGGCGTGGTCCGCCGACTGGGCCGCCGCCCTCGCCGGCCGCCGCGTCTCCGCCGTCCGCCGCCGCGGCAAGTGGATCCTCATTGACCTCGACCGCGGCCTGCTCGTCGCCCACCTGGGCATGACCGGCCGGCTCACGGCCGGGCCGGCCGACCGGCCGGTCGAGGACCACACCCACTTCGTCGCCGACCTGGAGGACGGCGGCCAGCTGCGGTTTCGCGACGTGCGGCGGTTCGGCAGCATCGCCTACCACTCCGACGCGGCCGAGGTCGAGGCGATTCTGAACGGCCAACTCGGGCCGGAGCCGTTCGACCTCGCCCCGGCCGACTTCCGCCGCGCCCTGGCGGCCACGGCCCGGCCGCTCAAGGCGGCGCTGCTCGACCAGCGGCTAGTCGCCGGCGTCGGCAACATCTACGCCGACGAGTCGCTGTTCGAGGCGAAGCTGCCGCCGGGCAAGCTCGGCCGGGCGACCACGCCGGGCGAGGCCGACCGGCTCCGCAAGGCGATCGTCAAGGTGCTGACCCGGGCCATCGACCGCCGCGGCTCATCGATCCGCGACTACGTCGGCGGGTCCGGTGGCCGGGGGTCGTACCAGCATGAGTTCCGCGTCTACGGCCGGACGGGCGAACCGTGCCGGCGGTGCGGCACGCCGATCGCCCGGGCCCGGCTGGCCGGGCGGTCCACCCACTACTGCCCGAACTGTCAATCGCCCGGGGTCGGCCGACGGCCATCGAAGGCCCGGCTGAAGGCGGCCCGCTGACCGCAGACGAACCGATGTCCTACCGTGCGTTCAAACGCCTGCTCGGTGAAACCCGCCTCCAGCGGAAGAGCCTCCTGCTGCTGGGGACGATGAGCGTGCTGCTCATTACGGGCAGCTTTTGGCTGTACGCGCACCTGACAGAAGGGATCGCCAAAGACGCGACCGCCAACAGCGGGCGGCTCCTCGTCCCGCTGATCCTCCGCAGCCGCCACGACGCCCAGCTCGAAAGCCGGGCCGCCATGGAGGAGTTCCAACAGTCGTCCGAGGATCGGTGGTCGGAGGCCCTATCGAAGTACTTGTACAAGTTCCTCAAGCCGAACTCCCGCAACCCGGCCAACCGCCCCGACCCGGACGAGGTCGCGCTGGTCGAGCGGTTCGCCGGCGATCCGAAGCACACCGAGGAGAGCCGACAGGCGTCGGGGGGAAGTTTCGTCTACTACGGCGCGGTCCGGGCCAGCCCGCTCTGCCTGAGGTGCCACGGCCAGTCGCCTCAGGAGCGGGCCGACTACGGCGACCTGACCGACGGCAGCTTGATGGCCGTGGTCCGCATCACCCTGTCCGGCCAGGCGCTGCAGCAGGAATTCCACCTCAACCGCGCCCTGATGTTCTCGTTCGCCGCGGCCACCACCATCCTCATTATGACCGTCAGCTACCTGATGATCCGGTACGTGATCGTCAAGCCGGTCAAGCACCTCAAGGACGTCAGCGACGCCATCGCCGCCGGGGAGCTGAACGTCCGCAGCGAAATCCAGACGGGGGATGAGTTCGAAGACCTCAGCTACGCCTTCAACCGCATGCTCCGCAACCTGATGGCCATGCAGGAGCAGCTCAAAGGGGCCAACGTCGAGCTGGACCGGAAGGTGGACGAGTTGGCCCGCACGAACCTGGCACTGTATGAGTCCAACCGCCTCAAGAGCGACTTCCTGGCGACCATGAGCCACGAACTGCGGACGCCGCTCAACAGCATCCTCGGGTTCAGCGACCTGCTGCTGGCGAACCCGCAGCTGCACGAGAAGATGCGCCGCTGGGCCGGGAACATCCAGTCCAGCGGCAAGCAGTTGCTCGCCCTCATCAACGACCTGCTCGACCTGGCCAAGATCGAGGCCGGGAAGATGGAGGTCAAGCCGGAGGCGGTGTCGGTCGCCGACCTGGCCGACGGGCTGGTCACGCTCCACCGCCCGCTGGCCGAGAAGAAGAACATCGACCTGCGGGCGGTCGTGGAAACCGGCCTGCCGCCGGCCCGCCAGGACGCCGGCAAACTGCGGCAAATCCTCTCCAACCTGCTGTCCAACGCCGTCAAGTTCACGCCGGAAGGGGGGCGGGTGCAGCTGCGGGCCGAGGCCGACGGGCCGGACCTGGTGCTGACCGTCACGGACACCGGTGTGGGCATCGCCCCCGAGGACCAGGAATTGGTGTTCGAGAAGTTTCGCCAGGCGGCTAGCCCGATGACGCGGGAGCACGAGGGGACCGGCCTGGGGCTGTCGATCGTCCGGGAGCTGTCGAAGCTGCTGGGCGGGGACGTGACGCTGAAGAGTGAGGTCGGGCGGGGTAGCACGTTTACGGTGCGCCTCCCGCTGGAGCTGAAGGGGGCGCCGCGAATCGTCTACGCGCCGCCGCACCTGGCCGACGGGCCGGATCTGCCGCGGTCGGCGGCGGCGGTCTAGCCGGTTAGCCGCGACGCGGAGTCT
>DASXAN010000845.1:0-27152 GCA_036406755.1 Gemmataceae bacterium | reverse complement strand
CGGCGGACCCGGCCGCCGCCGGGGCACGGGTGTGGTGGCAGCAGCAGGCCCGCGGGTGGCTGCGTGCGGAAGTGGCGGCCCGGGCCAAACTGCTGTCGAGTCTCGACCCCACGAAGGCGGCCGCCGCCCGGCAAGCGCTGGCAATCCTCCGCGACCTTCCCGCCTTGGCCAATGTCCGCGAACCTGCGGCGCTGGCCGGCCTCCCCGAGGCCGAGCGGCGGGAGTGGCAGGGCTTCTGGCGGGAGGTCGAGAATCTGCTACGGGCCTCGGAGCCGGCGGGGTAACCGGGTAACCCGGCCGCTCACGTCAGATTCGGCAGCGGCCCGCCGCCGCAGTAGTCCGGGTTGCCGAACTTGTCGATCCGGTGCCCGAACCCGTGCGCCAGCGCCAGGTGCAGCCGGTTGTGCGGCACCTTCGGGTACTTCAGCGACCGGCCCATCTTGTAGTCCAGCCCGTTGCCCACCATCACGAACGGAATGTTGTCCAGCGTGTGCGAGTTGCCCTTGCCCAGCTCGTTCGTCCAGAGGATCAGCGTGTTGTCGAGCAGGGTGCCCGGCCCGCCCGGCTCCGGCGTCTCGGAGAGCCGCCTGGTCAGGTAGGCCAGCTGCTCGCAGTACCACTTGTTAATCCGGGTCAGCTTGTCCCAGGCTTCCTTGTCCGAGTCCGGCTTGTGGCTCAGCTCGTGCTGGCCCTCGTCCACCTTGAGCCAGTGGAACTTGGCGTTGCCGACGGAGTTGGTGTACTGGAGCGTCGCCACCCGGGCGAAGTCGTTGGCGAAGCTGTTGACTATCAGGTCGATCTGCATCTTGCTGATCTTCGGGATGTTGTCGTTCTCCGCCCGCACGCCCGGCTCCGGCTCCGGGACGGCGTGCCCGACGGCCGCCGGGTCCGCCTCCTTGAGATCCTTCTCCATCTCCCGGACGAACGTCGCGTGCTCGTCCAGCAGCCGCCGATCCTCCGCCCCGACCGCGGCCTCGACCTTCTTCAGGTCGTCCTGCAGGTCGTCGAGGACGCTCTTGAGGTTCTCGCGGTCCTTCGCCCGGCCGTAGAGCTTGTTGAACATCTGGTACGGGCTGTCGATCGGGGCGATCGGCTTGTTCGGCCCCGCGTAGACCATGCGGGTCCAGGTGTCCGCCCGATCCGGGACCAGCACGCCATACTCCAGCGACCCGAACCGCGTCTTGGTCGCCGGGTCGGCCTGGAGGTGGTTCTTGATCTCCTGGTCGATGGAGATGCCGCTGGCCCACCCGGCCGGGGTGTGCGACCCGCCCTGGACGTTGCCCGGGAACAGCTCGACCCCGGTCAACAAACAGCCGATGCCCCGCATGTGATTGTCGCCGTCGGCGCGGACCTTATTGCACACGCCGAACAGCGTCAGCATCCGGTCCTTGAACGGCTCCAGCGGCGTCAGGCTTTCCGGCAGGGTGAACTCGGCCCCCTCCTCCTTCGGCCAGAAGGTCGGCGGGATGACGCCGCACGGGCTAAACATGACGACCAGCCGCTTCTTGCGGCCCAGGGTGTTGGCGAACCCGAGGCCCGGCAGGTTCAGGACGAACGGCAGCGCGGCGGCGCCGACGCCCAGGTCGCGGAGGAAGTCACGGCGGGTGCGGATCATCATTTCTGGGTTACCTCGCGGCCGACCAGGGCCGTCCTGGCCATGATCTCGACCATTAGTTTACGGATGCTAAAGCCGTTCTGCTCGAAGTTCTGCCGCAGGTCGTCCAGCTCGGTCGGGCCGTACGCCTGCACCGCCTGCTTGACCAGGTGGTGGAACACCTGCTCGACGAACGCCTCGTGCACCTCCGGGCTGGCGGCCAGGAACTCCGCCAGGTCGCGGACGCCGGCGAACTTGACGATCTGCCCGGTCCGCGTCTGGTACGCCCCGCTGGCGTCGATCGGCTTGCCGTTCTCCGCCTCCCGGAACCGGCCGACGGCGTCGTAATTCTCCAGCGTGAACCCGAGCGGGTTGATCATGTTGTGGCACGACTGGCAGGCCCGCGGCCGGGTCTGCAGCGCCACCCGCTCCCGCGTCGTCAGCTCCGGGTGCAACTCCGGGGCCAGCGGGGCGAACGCCTCGGGTGGCGGGCGGAGCGACTGGCCCAGGACGTTGCGGGCCAGGAACACGCCGCGGTGGATCGGTGAGCTGGTCGCCGTGTAGGCGAACGTCGCCAGCAGGTAGGGGTGAGTCAGCACGCCGGCCCGCTCCCGCACGCCCCGCGGCACCTTCTGGAACGGGGCGTCCGGCGGCAGGTCCTTCCCGTAGAGCTTCGCCAGCCGGCCGTTCAGGTACAGCTCGTTCGAGAGGATCAGCTGGCGGAAGTCGGACGACTCGCCCCAGACCGCGTCGTCGAGGAACAGGTCCAGCGACGTCCGCAGGTCGGCCGCGGCCGCGGCGTCGAACCCGGGGAACCGGTCCGGGGCCTTCGACAGGTCCGGGGCCGGCTCGACCTTCAGCCAGGTGAACAGGAAGTTGCGGAGCTTGGCCTTGGTCCGCAGGTCCGGCAGCATCCGCTCGGCGTGGGCGGCGACCTGTTCGCGGGTGGCCAGCTTGCCGGCCTTGGCCGCGTCGAGCAGTTCTTTGTCTGGTAGCGAGTCCCACAGGCCGAACGCCAGTCGGGCGGCCACGTCGTACTCGTCCGGACTGTGGCCGACCTCGCGGTACAAAAACCGCGGCGACTTGAGCGTGAGCAGCACGACCCGCTTGACGGCCGTGTCCACGTCCCGGCCGGCGGCGAACTGGTGATCGATGTAGAGCTTCTTCTGGTCGTCGGTGAGTGGCCGGCGGAACGCCCGCTCCACGAACCGCCGGCAGAACTCGCGGGCCTTCGCGGCCCGATCCGCCGCCGGCTTGGCATCCTTCATCCCGTCGAAGCTGATTTCGGACGGGTTGCCGCCGCCGAGCCGGGGCCGGGGCGGTGGCGGCAGCCCGAGCAACTCGTCCAGGTGGGCGACGACGTACCCGGCCGCGTCGATGGCGGCGTCGGTCGTCGCCTGGTCCCATGCCCGGGAGATGGCCGTCGCCTTCTCCCAGCCGTAGCTGCGGTCGTCCGGCGGGAACGGCGTCCCGCAGATATACGACTCGGAGAACTTCGCCGGAGACAGGAACCGGCTCGGAATCGGCTCGGCCACCTGCCGCGGCGGCCGCCAGGCCAGCGTGATCGACGCCGGCTTGGGCGGCGGGGCCTTGCCCTTCTTCGAATCGTCCACCCCCTGCTTCGCCTTGGAGAACTCCAGCCGCAGCGGATAGGCCCGCCCGGCGAGCAGGTACAGCGTCGCCTTCTCGTCCAGGCCCGTCCCGGACTTGACCCAGGCGTCGATGAGCGGCTTGTTCAGGTCGTTGACCCAGAGGCGAACCGCGTGCTCGGACCGGACAACGAACTCGTACTCGCCCGTCTCCGGGACCAGGACCGACCCCTGCCAGCGGATGGCGAACTGGTGGTCATCGAACTTCTCTGGCTCCGGGCCGGAGGTGCCGAAGTCGAACGTCACCTGCGGGTCGACGCGTTCAAGGACCCGCTTGTCGTTGCGGAAGCCGCGGGAGTTGAAGTACTCGCCCCGCAGGCCGCGCTCTTCGCCCCATTGGGCGGCCGGGCGGAAGGTGCCGATCAGGTCGGCGACGGCGTTGCGGTACTGGTGGACGGTCAGGCGGGAGAGTTCGATCCGGGCCGGGGCGTTGCGGACACTGGCGCGTTTGGAGTAGAAGTGCTCGTAGACGAAGGCGGCGACCTTCTTCGCATCGTCGGCGGAGACGGTGCCGGGGTCGTCCTCGGGCATGGTCTTGACGATGTACGGGGCGAGTTCGCCGGCCGTCTTGGCCCCGGCGAGGGGGTGCGGGTAGTGCTTCTTGGTGCCCTCGCCGTCCTTGCCGTGACAGCGGGCGCAGGTCTGCTTGTAGATTTCCGCGCCGGTCAGGCCCTCGTCGGCGGTCGCCCGCGCGGGCAGGATGGCGGCGAGCGCGATCAGCGCCCAGGACACGCGAAACCGGAATGCGGTCAACGGCTGCATCGCACCGGCCGACGGGTTGGCGTCGGTCTATCAGGGACAGCGGCGGGTCGAACGCACACGGGTAGGACCACCGGCGGCCCGGGCCGCTGCGGCGGAGAGTGCTATTAGCAATCCTCTTGAATTGCCGCCGGCGTGTCAAGCTTTTGGCGGCCGGTCCCGCCCGGTCGAAAGTTTGTTGCCCCCGCGTATCCAATCGTTATGATCGGTAGGCCGTGCCCGCCACCCGAGAACCACCCCCATGTCCCCCGCGACCCGCCTGCTGACCGCTTTGACCGTTACGATCGGCCTGACCCCCGCCGCGGCCGCCGCCGACAGGCCGAACTTCATCATCATCCTGGCCGACGACCTCGGCTACGGCGACCTCGGCTGCTACGGCCACCCGACCATCCGCACCCCGCACCTGGACCGCATGGCTATCGAGGGCCAGAAGTACACCAACGCCTACGTCTGTGCCGAGGTCTGCACCCCCAGCCGGGCCGGCCTGCTCACCGGTCGGCTGCCGATCCGCAGCGGCATGTGCAGCCACAAGCGGCGGGTCCTGTTCCCCGATTCCGCCGGCGGGCTGCCGCCGAGCGAGGTCACCATCGCCAAGCTCCTCAAGGACCAGGGCTACGCGACCGCCTGCGTCGGCAAATGGCACCTCGGCCACCTGCCGCAATACGCCCCCAGCCGCCACGGGTTCGATTCGCACTTCGGCCTGCCCTACGTCAACGACATGGACCGGGTGCCCGGGGCGAAGGCGTGGAAGATCGAGAACTTCAACGTGCCGCTCTTGCGGGACGGGGTGATCATCGAGCGGCCGGCCGATCAGCGGACGCTGACCCGCCGCTACACCGCCGAGGCGCTCAAGTTCGTCCGCCAGAACAAAGCCAGGCCGTTCTTCCTCTACCTCGCCCACACCTTCCCGCACGTGCCGCTCTTCAGTGCCCCGCCCTACCTCAACACCAGCCCCCGCGGCCTGTATGGCGACACGGTCGAGGAGATCGACGCCAGCACCGGCCAGGTGTTGCAAGCGCTCAAGGACGAAGGGTTGGACAAGAATACGCTGGTCATCTTCACGTCCGACAACGGCCCGTGGCTGACGTTCGGCGTCAACGGCGGCTCGGCCGGCCTGCTGCGGGACGGCAAGGGCAGCACGTTCGAGGGCGGGATGCGGGAGCCGTTCATCGCCCGGTGGCCCGGCCGCGTCCCGGCCGGTAAGACCGTACTCGACATCATCAGCACACTCGACCTGCTGCCGACGTTCGCCAAACTCGCCGGCACGCAGCCGCCGGCCGACCGCGCCCTCGACGGCTACGACATCAGCGCGGTCCTGTTCGGCACCGGCCCCAGCCCGCGGGACGTGATGTACTACTACCGCGGCGAGTTCCTGTACGCCGTCCGCAAGGGGCCGTACAAGGCGCACTTCGTCACGGAGGACGCCTACGGCCAGGGCGACCGGCACCGCCAGGAGCACGACCCGCCGCTGCTGTATCATTTGGGCCACGACCCGTCGGAGCGGTTCGACGTAGCCAAGCAGCACCCGGAGGTGATCGCGGAGATTCGCAAGTTGGTCGAGGAACACCGCAAGACCATTCAGCCGGTGGAGAACCAGCTGGAGAAACTCATCCAGAAGTGAGACGCATCATGACACCCGCCCGTTTCGTCCTCGCCGCCTTGGTCCTCGGGGCGCTGACGCAACCCCGCTCGCCGGCCGCTGACAAACCGAACATTGTCTTCATCTTCTCCGACGACCACGGCTACCAGGCGATCAGCGCCTACGGCGACCCGCGGAAGCTGCTGGACACGCCGAACATCGACCGCATCGGCCGCGAAGGCGTCCGGTTCGACCGCTGCATCGTGCCCAACTCGATCTGCGGCCCGAGCCGGGCCACCCTCCTGACCGGCAAATACAGCCACGCCAACGGCTTTTACAACAACACCAACAGCCGCTTTGACGGCTCCCAGGTCACCTTCCCGAAGCTCCTTCAGAAGGCCGGCTATCAGACCGCCGTCGTCGGCAAGTGGCACCTCGTCAGCGACCCGACCGGGTTCGACTTCTGGCAAATCCTGCCCGGCCAGGGTGTCTACTACAACCCGCCGATGATCCGCATGGGCCAGCGGGTCAAGCTGGACGGGTACACCACGGACGTCATCACCGACACGTCGCTCGACTGGCTCAAGCACCGGGACAAGGCGAAGCCGTTCGTGCTGATGATGCAGCACAAGGCCCCGCACCGGCCATGGGAGCCGGCCCTACGGCACCTCGGCCACGACCACGACCGCAAGTATCCCGAGCCGGACACACTCTTCGACGACTACGCCGGCCGCGGCAAGGCCGAACATGAGCAGGACATGATGATCAGGAAGACCATGACGCCGATCGACCTGAAGCTGACCGCGCCGCCGCAACTGACGGCGGAACAGCGGAAGGCGTGGGACGCGTACTACAACCCGCGGAACGAGGCGTTCAAGCAGGCCAACCTCCAGGGCCAGGACCTGGTGCGGTGGAGGTACAACCGCTACATGCACGACTACCTGGGGTGTATCAAGGCGGTGGACGAAAGCGTCGGCCGGATGCTCAAGTACCTCGACGACGAGGGGCTGGCGAACAACACGATCGTCGTCTACTCGTCCGACCAGGGCTTCTACCTCGGCGAGCACGGCTGGTTCGACAAGCGGTGGATCTTCGAGGAGTCGCTGAAGACGCCGCTTCTGGTCCGCTGGCCCGGCGTGACGAAGGGCGGCGGCGTGAACAAGGACATCGTCAGCAACCTGGATTTCGCCGAGACGTTTCTGGAGGCGGCCGGGGCGCCGGTGCCCGGCGAGATGCAGGGCCGCAGCCTGGTGTCACTGCTCCACGGGCAGACGCCGGCCGACTGGCGGAAGAGTTTCTACTACCACTACTACGAGCACTTCCGGGCCGGCAACCCGGGGCCGCACAACGTCGCCCGCCACTACGGCGTCGTCACCGACCGCTATAAGCTGGTGTACTTCTACGAGCCGAACATGAACTACTGGGAGCTGTTCGACGACCAGCAGGACCCCCACGAATTGAAGAGCGTTTACGGCAATCCGGAGTACGCCGCGGTGCAGAAGAAGTTGGAGGCGGAGCTGGGCCGGCTGCGGAAGGATCTGAAGGTGCCGGACCCGGACCCGCCGGAAACGACACCGCCGAATCGGCGACCCCAGCCCGCGGTGCCGGCCAAGCCGTGACTCCTACGAGGAACCGATGACCACCGCCACCCTGCCGGCCCGGGCCGACGTGCCCGCCGCCGACACCTGGGACCTGTCCCGCCTGTTCGCCGGCCCGGCCGACTGGGACGCCGCCTACGCCGAGTGGCTCACCCTCATCGACGGCTACGCCCGGTTCCGCGGCCGGCTCGGCGACAGCGCCGAGTCCCTGGCCGAATGCCTGGACTTCGACACCGCCTGCGACCGCCTCGGCGACCGTGTCCAGACGTACGCCATGTTGCGGGAGTCCGAGGACACAGCCGACGGCGCCGCCCAGGCGATGCGGGCCAAGGCGCTGACCGCCGCCAGCAAGGCCGCCCAGGCGGCCAGCTACATCCGCCCGGAAATCCTGGCCATCACCGAAGACCGCATGGCCGGGTTCCTTCGGTCGCCTGCCCTGGCGGCGCACAAGCTCGCGCTCGAACGGCTGCTCCGCTACCGGCCGCACACGCTCTCGGAGTCGGAGGAGAAGTTGCTGGCGATGCAGCTGGAGATGGCCCAGGCGGCCCGGCAGGCGTTCGGCCAACTGACCAACGCCGACATGACGTTCGGCGACATCGAGGTCGAGCCCGGCTTCCGCATCCCGCTGACCCACGCCACGTTCCTGACCTGTCTCGAAAGCCCCGATCGCAACGTCCGCCGTCAGGCGTTCCACCAGTACTACGCCGAGTACGCCGGCCACGCCAACACCCTCGCCGCCACCCTGGCCGGCTCGGTCCACGGCGACGTGTACTACGCCAAGGCCCGCAACTACGGCGGCGCCCGGGCAATGGCCCTCTTCCCGGATCGCGTCCCGGAGGCCGTGTACGACAACCTGGTGGCGGCCGTGCGGGCGCACCTGCCGGCCGTGCACCGCTACTTCCAGCTCCGCCGGCGGGCGCTCGGTTTGGCCGACATCCACCACTACGACACCTACGTGCCGATCGTCGGCGACATGACCGTCCACCGCACCTGGGACCAGGCCGTGGAGTTGGTGATCGAGGGTTTACGGCCGCTGGGCGACGAGTACCGGGACGCGCTCGCCGGCGGCCTTCGCGGCCGGTGGTGCGACCGATACGAGAACCGGGGCAAGCGGAGCGGGGCGTTCTCCAGCGGCTGCTACGACAGCGACCCCTACATCCTGATGAACTACCGCCCGGACGTGCTCGACCACGTCTACACCCTGGCCCACGAGGCCGGGCACTCGATGCACTCGTGGCACTCCAACCGCGCCCAGCCGTACCAGTACGCAGGCTACACGATCTTCGTCGCCGAGGTCGCCAGCACCGTCAACGAGCAGCTTCTCACCCGCCACGTGCTCGCGCACGCCGCCTCCGACCGGGAGCGGGCGTATTACCTGAACCGCGAAATCGACTCGGTCCGGGCGACGATCGTCCGGCAGACGATGTTCGCCGAGTTCGAGACGATCACTCACGCGCTCGCCGAGCGGGGCGAGCCGCTCACGCTGGACGCCTTCAAGGCCGAGTACCGCAAACTGCTGGACGCCTACTTCGGCCGGGAGTTCACGCTGGACGATGAGCTGTCCCTGGAGTGCCTGCGCATCCCGCACCTCTACCGGGCGTTCTACGTCTACAAGTACGCGACCGGGATGGCGGCCGCGATCACGTTGGCGGAAGGGATTGCCAACGGCGGCAAGGCCGAGCTGGACGCCTACCTGCGGTTCCTGAGCGGCGGGTCGTCGGAGGACCCGCTCGACCTGCTCCGCGACGCCGGCGTGGACCTGGAGACGCCGCAACCGGTCGGGCGTGCATTGGAGCGGTTCGGGGCGCTGGTGGACGAGCTGGACCGACTGCTCACCGCATCCGAATCGCCTTGATTTCAGGGCGTTTTTCTCATCCGCTTTTCATCATCTCCGCGCCGCGCTTCATCCCGGCTTCAGGATGGGGCGGGTAAAGTACACCACCGAACGTCGGCGGGCGGCCGGCCGGCAGCTCCGGCAGCCGGCTCACAACACGCTGGCCGACGACAGTGGCTTTAGCGCCACGCCGGCCGGCAACTGTTCCTGCGATCCAGCCGATTCCTGTACTGCCTCGAAGCAGATTGAAAGGAGCCCTGCGATGTCGAAGCGCGTGACGATGGGCCTGCTGGCCATTGCGGCCGCGGCCGTGTTCGCCCTGTCGGCGGAATCCCAGCCGCCGGAGGGGGGCCGGGACAAGGACAGGGGGCCGCCCCGGGGCCAGCGCGGCGAGCGCGGCGGGCCGTTTCGGTTCGAGTTGGGCCGGGTGCTGCCGCCGTTCATGAAGGACGAGCTGAAGCTGACGCCGGACCAGGAGAAGCAGATCGCCGACCTGGAGAAGGACGTCAAGGAACGGCTGACGAAGATCCTCACCGCGGACCAGCGGAAGCAACTCGAGAACATGCGGCCGCCGCGCGGCGGCTTCGGCGGACCGGGTGGGCCAGGCGGCGACCGCGGCGGGCCCGGTGGCGAGCGCCGACCGGGCCGCCCGGACGACCGGCCGAACCGGGACAACCCGCCGCCGCCCCCGCCGCCGGACGATCGGCAGTGACACAGCCGTAGGGTGGGCTGAGCTTGGCGAGGCCCACCGACAAGCGATCGGTGGGCCTCGCCAAGCTCGGCCCACCCTACACCGTTACCCGGCGGCGCTTCCGTGAGTGGGTTGGCATGTTCGCGAGTCGTGGCATGACACGCACCATCGCCGCACTGTACGCCCTCGCCGCCTGTGTCGCGGTTGCAGCCGAACCGCGGCCGCCGGCCGGCCTCGTCAAGAACCCGCGGTTCCTCACCGCCACCGCCGACCGCACCGCCCCCGCCAATTACACCCTCACCGGGAACGTGGCGTGGGCCTACTGTGGCTGGGGCGACGAGGCGTCGGACTGGGGCGTCGCCCTGCACTCGGGCAAGGACGTGGCGAGCGGGGCCGCGTCAGCGCCCCGAGGTGACCGCTCCGGCGCCGTGTCCCAGGACGTGACCGGCTTCGAGGGCGGCGTCGGCAAGTGGTTCCGCTTCTCCGTCCGCGGGCTGGCGGAGAAGAACTTCGCCGTCCCGGACGGCGGACTGTTCCTCAAGGTCGATTACTTCGCCAACCGCGGCGCGACGCCGCTCGACGGCGTGACCCGCGAGATCGCCTCTCTGGTCGCCCACGACCGGGCCGAGCTGGCCGCCAACGGCAACGACCGCACGAACGGCGCGGCCGTCTGGAGGACCTATCCGTTCGAGTTCCGCCTGCCGTTCGCGGAGATCGAGCAGCTGCGGCTGACGGTCGGCTTCCGCGGGGGGTCGGCGACGACCGCGAAGGAGTCGGCGTTCTTCGTCACCGAGTTCACCCTGGAGCCGATCCCGCCGCCGGAGGACGCGCCCAAGATCGTCAAGACGCCGCGCGGGTACGAGCCGTCGCTGAAAAGCTTGATCCACGTCGGCGGCCGGTGGTACTACGACGCGGAGCCGAAGATGAAGGAGAAGCCGGCCCGGCTCGTCGTTAACCACGCCAATGCGCATCGTCTCTACTACAGGGATGGCCGGCTGACGACCCCGTTCGCCGACAACATGTCGGCCTGGCTCCGCAAGGGCTACAAGGACGCCGACGGCAAGCTCGTCGCGAAGGACCGGCTGGTCGAGGAGAACGTCGTCGTCGAGTTCGCCGGCGACGGCATGATGACCATCCACACCCGCGGCATCCCGAACCACCCGACCGGCCTGTTCCCCGGCCCGTGGGGCCCCGGCGGCTGGGACCCGCACTACATCCAGGAGCGGGAGGCGACCTACCGCATTCCGCTCGACCCGCAGCCCAACCCGCGGGCCGTGGCGATGACGGCGAACAACGCCAACCGCGCCCTGCCGATGGGGCCGATCGGCGTGGCGGTCAACGGTGTGGTGTTCTTCAACCCGTTCGACGCGAACATGGAGGATGCGACGACCGTGATGGACCGGTGCTGCGGCCACCCGGCCCCGGGCAACCAGTACCATTACCACAAGTACCCGGTGTGCGTGAAATCCCCGTTTGTCGATGAGGGCGAGGAGCACTCGCCGCTGATCGGCTGGGCACTGGACGGGTTCCCGGTCTACGGCCCGTACGAGGCGAAGCGGCTCATGGCCAAGGATGACACCGCCCACCCGCTTAACGCCTTCAACGCCCATTACGACGACGAACGGGGTTGGCACTACCACGCCACGCCGGGCAAGTTCCCGTATCTGATCGGCGGCTACTACGGCACCGCCGCGAGCCGCCGCGGCCCCCGGCCCGGCCGGGGAACCGACTGACGACGGCACCGCCGCCCGAGAAACTGTCGCCCCATCGGAGACTGATCATGGATCGCTGGAATCTCCTGATCGACCGCCGGGCGTTCCTGCGCGGCGGGTTAGCGCTCGGCGCCGCCTTCTGGACCACCCCCGGCCTGTTCGCCGAGGAACTGGCCCGCACCCCGCGGCTGACTGAGGGGCCGTTCTATCCCGACAAGCTGCCGCTCGACACCGACAACGACCTCGTGATCGTCAACAATTCGCTGACGCCGGCCCTGGGCGAGATTACCCACCTGACCGGCCGGGTGCTGAGCCAGGCCGGCGAGCCGATCCCCGACGCCGTGGTCGAAATCTGGCAGGTGGACGGCAAGGGCGTCTACCTGCACACTGCCGACAGCGGCCGCAAGCAGCGGGACGCGAACTTCCAGGGGTTCGGCCGGTTCACGACCGGCTCGACCGGCGAGTACCGGTTCCGCACGATCAAGCCGGTCCCGTACCCGGGCCGGACGCCGCACATCCACGTCAAGGTGAAGAAGGGCAACCGGGAGCTGATCACGACGCAGATCTTCATCGCCGGCCACCCGCAGAACGCCCGGGACGGCGTGTTCCGCACCGCCGGCGGGCTGATCGAGCGGGAGCTGGTGCAGACGGAGTTCAAGCCGGTGCCGCGGTCGAAGATCGGCGAGCTGGCGGCGAAATTTGATGTGGTCCTGGGCCGCACGCCGGACGACGCCGGTGACCGGCGGCGGGGCGGGTGACCGGTTCGGAGCAGAGAAGACGACCATGCGGACCACGATCACTCTCGCGGCCGGCCTGCTGTTTGCTGTGCCGGTCGCGCCGGCTCAACCGTCGGGCCGAGGCGGCGCGGCGCGGGAGGACGCCGCCGGCTTCGTCGCCCGGATGATGGCGTTCGACAAGAACAAGGACGGTAAGTTGACCCGCGACGAGATCACCGACGACCGGCTGCTCCGGCTGTTCGACCGGGCGGACGCGAACAAGGACGGCGTCGCAACGCGGGAGGAGTTGACCGCCCTGTTCGAGCGCGAGAACCAGGGCGGGGGCGGCTTCGACGGCCCCGGCGGGTTTGGCGGCCCCGGCGGCCGCGGGCCGGGCGGTCCGCCGCGTCCGGGCCAAGTGCTGCCCGAGTTCCTGCAAGAGCAGGTCAACCTCAGCGACGTGCAGAAGAAGGAAATCGCCGACCTCCAGAAGGAGGTGGATGCCCGGCTGGACAGGATCCTGACGGCGGACCAGAAGGCCCGGCTGCGGGAGATGCGCGACCGCGGGCCGGGTGGCCCCGGGGGACGACGCGGGGGCCCGCCGCCGGAGCGCTGACAGTCCTGACGACTCATCACGTGTGCCGCGGGTTGCCCACCCGTGGTACACGCCGTCGAACTGCTCACTCACCCATCACGTCGATTGTCAGATCTTTCACCTCGCCCGCCTTGACGATGACCTGCTCGGTGTGGACGGCCGAGCGGCCGTCCGGGCCATACACCGTGAGCGTCCACGTCCCGGCCGGGATTTCCGTGATCCGCAACCGCCCGCCGTCCGCCGGGCTCATCGTGCCGGTCATGTCGTCGCCGGTCGGTCGGGCCGCGAGCCGCCAGTACCCCTTCGCGAACGGCGCCCCGGCCGGGCCGCGGACCTGCGCGGCGACCACCGCCTCCTTGGCCAGTTCGGCCGTCAGTTCCGTCTGCCCGCGCCGCCAATCGGCCCGGTATCGGGCGTACCCCGAAGCCCGCACGAGGACGGTCCCCGCGCCGAACGACAGGGCCGGGAAGTCGGCCGCGCCGGCGGCGTCCGTCGTCGCCCGGACCGTCTCCTTGAACCGTTCGTCGCTGCCCCAATTGTAGATTTGGCGGGGCGGCAGCTCGTAGTTGACGAGCGTCACCCGGGCGCCGGCCACCGGCCCGCCGCCCGTCGCCACCCCCCGGACCCGCAGCGCCGCCGGCGGCCCGAGGCGGAACGTCGGCGGCTCCGCGGGCAGGCGGTTGAGCGGCACGGCCGTGACGGGGTCCTCCTCCGCCTCGCCGTGCCCGTCGGCGGCGACGGTCACGCGGTACACGCCGTCGGCGGCCAGTCCCGAAACCAGGAACCCGCCGTCGCCGGCCGTAAACGTCAGGCCGAGGTTGATCAGCTCCACCATGATGCCCCGCATGGGGTTGCCCGGGACCGGCTGCCGCGGGTGCGTGAGCCGGACGCGGAACGTGCGGACCGGCTTGCCGTCCTTGTCCACGACCCGGCCGCGGATCGCCCCGCCGTGCTCCATGAGCACGACGTTCTCGGTGCCGGTCAGCTTCACGTCCCGCAAGTCGGTCAGTCCGGCCCGCTGGAAGGTGAACCGGACGTTGTCCGGCAGGCCGGCGACCTTGAACGAGCCGTCCGGCCCCGTCCACGTCACGTGCTCCGACAACGAGGTGCCGTTGGTCATGAACGGTCCCGGCCCCTGGTTGGGCATGACCGGCGCGACCCACACGTTGGCCAGCGGCGTGCCCGCGTCGTCGCGGACGAACCCGGCGACCGTCCGCCCGGCCTCCAGGGCCAGTTCCAGGGTTTGGTCGCCGCCGCCTAACACCGTCGGGAACGCCGGTTGCAGGCCGCGGGCGAATACGGCGACGGTCCCCTCCTTGTCCGGCACGCCGGTGACGCGAAATCGGCCGTCCGGGCCGGTGCGGGCCTGCGGCGCGCCGACGAGCGCGACCGCACCCCACCGCACCAAGGCGCCCTCGACCGGCTTGCCGTCCGGCCCGCGGACGATGCCGGTCAGGGCACGGCCCCGTTCGCCAACCTCACCCGGCGCGGTGGCGGCTCCCGGCGGTACCGGGCGAAGGCGGAAGTGCAGTTCCGCCGGCGGTTGGCCCGCCGCCGCTGTCACCGACAGTGTCTCCCCCTGATGCCCCGGGGCGGCGGCGGACAGTCGGTCCGGAACGTCGAGCGGCAGGCCGTGGTAGACGAACCGGCCATCGGCGGCGCAGGGCTCAAACCCGGTCGCGACATCACCAACGTACGCCCCGGGGACCGGTTTGCCGTCGGCGTCGGTGACCCGGCCGGTGACGGTCCCGCCCGCCCGCAGGGTCACGTCCAGCTCGGTGTCGGCCCGGCCGGTGGTGTCGAACAGGACGCGCCGCCGCTCCCGACCGGGGCCGCCGGCGTGGCCCATGTGGAATCCGCGGGCCAGCCCGCCGATTTCGAAGCGGCCGTCCGCCCCGGCGGTCAGGACCAGCCCGCCGCCGAGCGCGAGCCAGGCGCCGGCGGCCGGCCGGCCGGTCTCGGCGGCCAACAGCCGGCCGCGGAGGGTGCCCCGTTCTTCCAGCCGGATCGTGACGACATCGGGCGTCCGCCCGGCGACGACCTCGACCCATCGACTCGCGGCTGGAAGCTCGCCGCCCTGTGTCCCGCGGCGGGCGCCGAAGGACCAGCGGCCGGGGGGCAGATCGAAGGCGAACGTCCCGCGCGCGTCCGCGGCGGTTTCGCGCCGGTCGGGCAATCCGTACGTCTGCCGCACCGCCCAGACGGTGGCGCCGGCCGCCGGCGTGCCGTCCACGGCGACGACGGCGCCCGTCAGTGCGGTTCCCGGGGCCGGCGCGGCCGGTGCAGTCGGGACGAGCGCGACGGCCCACAGGGCGGAGACAACGGCGGTGGCTCGCATCGCGGGCTCCTCCGGCTCGGGTCAACGGGGCGCCGCCAGTCTACCCGGCCGCGGTCGGTCATGAAAACAAAATGAAACCGCTTCATCTTCCCTTCACCTTCGCCGCGGTAGGCTGGGACGCACGTTCGTCGATCTCGGCCGCGCGCCCGGCGGCCATGTTGCAACAGCCGCCCCGCGGTCCGGCGCCGGACCGCGGGGCCGGGTGTTGCCCCTGCCGCCGTCTGCCGGCGGTGGGCCGCCCAGCCGTCCGGTGGCCCGGTTCCCGGCCGATCCCGGGGCCGCGGTCGCCGGCGGTCAGGGCCCGCGGCGCGAAAAATAATGGCGGACTTGACAGCCGCAGGCGACTCCCTATCTCTGTGCTGGAATTAAGCCGGTCGCACGAGCCACCCCGCGCCCCCGTTCCGGGGAGTGCGGCGCCGGAATCCCGTCACGTCCATCCGGCCGGGCCGTGCCAGCGAAAGGAGGTCGTTGCCGTCATGTCAAATCCGCCCATCGCCTCCCCCGCAGCCCGATAAGGCCCCCGCCGCGCGACGGACCGCGCCCGTAACGTCCCGGCCGTCTGCCCGTCCGGCCGGCCAGCGCCCTTCGTGCGCGCATCGACTTGTTTCCACGATCAAACACGTCTTCACGAAGGAAATTGATATGTCACAGAACGCTTGGCATTCTCGCCCGGTCGCCCCGGCGTCCCGCGACGCCCGCCGCCGCGCCGCCCGCCTGACGCTGGAGCGGCTCGAGGACCGGGCCCAGCCGTCGGCCGGCGTCCGGTCGATCGACGGCACCGGCAACAACCTGGCCCACCCGGACTGGGGCGGCGCCGGCACCGACCTGCTCCGCGTCGCCGCCGCGGCGTACGCCGACGGCGTCTCCAGCCCGGCCGGGGCCGACCGCCCCGGCGCCCGGGTCATCAGCGACGTGATCGCCGACCAGGGCGACGCCGACATCATCAGCGACCGCCTCATGTCGGCGATGATCTACGCCTGGGGCCAGTTCATCGACCACGACCTGGACCTGACCCCGAACGGCAGCCCGGCCGACCCGTTCAACGTCCCGGTCCCCGCCGGCGACCCGTTCTTCGACCCGGCCGGGACCGGGACGGCCGTCATCTCGCTCAACCGGTCGCTGTTCGACCCGGCCACCGGGACCGGTTCCGGCGACCCGCGGCAGCAGGTGAACGTCATCACCGCCTGGCTGGACGGGTCGCAGATCTATGGCTCCGACGGCGTCACCGCCGACAAGCTCCGGACCCATTCCGGCGGCCGACTCAAGACCAGCCCCGGTCCCGACGGCGTGATCGGCACGCAGGACGACCTGCTGCCGTACAACAACGCGGCCACGTTCCCGACCGGCACGCTGCCGATGGCCAACGACGCGCACCTCGTGCCGGACGACCAGCTGTTCGCGGCCGGGGACGTCCGGGCGAACGAGAACATCGAGCTGACCGCCCTGCAGACGCTGTTCGTCCGCGAACACAACCGGATCGCCGACGCGATCCGCCGCGCCAACCCGCGGCTGAGCGACGAGGCCATCTACCAACAGGCCCGGGCGCAGGTGATCGGCGAGCTGCAGGCGATCACCTACAACGAGTGGCTGCCCGCCCTGCTCGGGAGCAACGCCATGCCGGGATACCGCGGGTACAACCCGTCGGTGAACCCGGGCATCGCCAACGAGTTCTCGACGGCCGCGTTCCGCCTCGGCCACAGCCTGCTCGGCGACGACGTCGAGTTCCTCGGCAACGACGGCCGGCCGGTCGCGGACGAGGTCGAGCTGGCGCAGGCGTTCTTCAACCCGCCCTTGCTGACGGCCAACGGCCCCGACCCGATCCTGAAGTACCTGGCGTCGGACCCGGCGTCGGAGCTGGACACCACGGTCGTCAACAGCGTCCGCAACTTCCTGTTCGGCCCTCCCGGCGCCGGCGGGCTGGACCTGGCCAGCCTGAACATCCAGCGGGGCCGCGACCACGGGCTGGCCGACTACAACTCCATCCGCGCCGCCTACGGGCTGCCGAAGGTGACGAGCTTCGGCCAGATCACGTCGGACCCGGCCGTGCAGCAGAAGCTCCAGCAGCTCTACGGCACGGTGGACAACATCGACGCCTGGGTCGGCATGCTGGCCGAGAAGCACGTCCCCGGGTCGAGCACCGGGCCGACCATCCGGGCCGTGCTCGTGGACCAGTTTTCCCGGCTGCGGGCCGGCGACCGGTTCTGGTTCGAGCGGACGTTCTCCGGGACGGCGCTGCAGTCGCTGGAAAACACGTCGCTCGCCGACGTCATCGCCCGGAACTCGACGACGGACAATCTCCAGAGCAACGTCTTCTTCTTCCGGACGTCGATCAGCGGGACGGTGTTCAACGACTTCAACCACAACCGCCGCCAGGACCGCGGCGAGCCGGGCCTGGCCGGCGTGACCGTGCAGCTGGTCGACGCGACCAACGGGGCGGTGCTGGCGACGGCCGTGACGGTCGCCGGCGGCAACTACCGGTTCACCGTGGCCGACGGCCTGGTCACCGGCCGGTACCTGGTCCGCGAGGTGGTTCCGAACGGGTGGGTGCAGTCCACCACCCCGCCGCCGGTGCTGAGGATCACCCGCGGCCAGACGTTCTACACCGGCGTCGACTTCGGGAACTACCGGTCGCCGCCGGCCGATACGGCGGTGGACCCCGCCGGCCTGACTACCGCGACGGACGTGGCCTCGGCCGTGGCCGTGACGGATGACGACCCGTTCGCACCGGACGGGCCGCTGCCCGTCTGATTGCGGCGGGATGAACGGTTCTCCCCTCTCCCTTGATGGGAGAGGGTTGGGGGTGAGGGGGCGAGATCTTCCCTCACCCCCCGGCCCCCTCTCCCATAAAGGGAGAGGGGGAGAGAATCCAATAAGACCCCTTTGACAGTTCTACCCCTCTCCCCTCGTGGGAGAGGGGGCCGGGGGGTGAGGGGAAACCCAGCCCCTCACCCCCGGCCGCTCTCCCGCAAAGGCGGGAGAGGGGAGTTCTAAAACGCTCGCCGCGCGGTTACAGTAACGCTAACCATCCCGCCCCCGGCGAGACACCCGGTCCGATGCGTGTCCTGGTGATCGAGGACGAGCCGCCGCTGCTCAGCGTCCTGGCCCAGGCGCTGCGCGAGGCCGGTTACGCCGTGGACGAGGCCGCCGACGGCGAGGTCGGGCTGTACAAGGCCACCGCCTGGGAGTACGACGCGGTCGTCCTCGACCTGATGCTGCCCAAGCGGGACGGGTGGTCGGTCCTGGCCGCCCTCCGGAAGTCGCACAAGACGCCGGTCCTGGTCCTGACCGCCCGTGACGCCGTCGCCGACCGGGTGCGCGGCCTGGACGTCGGGGCCGATGACTACCTCGTCAAGCCGTTCGACCTGACCGAGCTGCTGGCCCGGGTGCGGGCGCTCATCCGCCGCTCGGCAGGGCAGGCCACTCCGGTCGTTACGGTCGGCGACGTCGCCATCGACACCGGCGCGAAGCGGGTGACGCAGGGCGGCCGGCCCGTGGCCCTGACGGCCCGGGAGTACGCCATCGTCGAGCTGCTCGCGCTCCGCCGCGGCCAGGTCGTGACCCGCATCCAGATCTACGAGCACATCTTCGACGAGAACGACGACTCGGTATCCAACCTCGTCGAGGTCCACGTGATGAACGTCCGCAAGAAGCTCGGCAAGGACTTCATCGCCACGCGGCGGGGCCAGGGGTACCTGATCGATGACTAGGTCGTTGCGGTGGCGACTGCAAGGGTGGTACGCGCTGGTCCTGCTGGCCGTGGTCGGCGGGTTCGCGTCGCTGCTGTACGCGCAGGTGCGTTCCGCGCGGTTCCAGGAGATCGACGCCGCCCTGACGGCCGACGCCCTGTACATGGACACCAACCTTCGCCGGTTCTCGCCCCGCGACGTGGACGGCCGGCCCGACGACTTCCGCGGCCCGCCGCCCGACCGGCCGCCGCCGCGGGAGCGACCGGACGGGCCGCCCGACCGTCCCTTCGACAAGGGCCGCCCCGACCGCCGCGGGCCGCCCGGCGGTCGGGGCGGCCCGCCGACCCGCGAACGGCTCCTCGCCGAGCTGGCGCTTCCGCCGCGGACCGGCCCCGGCAACTCCGCCGGCGCGACCTACTTCGCCGTCTGGCGGGAGGACGGCACCGTTCTGAAGTCCGACAACCCGCCGGCCGACGTCGGCCCGCCGGCCCTGCCGACCGACGCGCCGCCGGCGACGGTGCGGCTCTTGTGGCGGGGCGAGTTCCGCGAGGCGGCCGTGCTCGCCCCGCACCGAACCCGCGTCCTCGTCGGCCGGTCGGTGGCCAAGGAACAGGCCGACATGGCCCGGTTCGCCTGGCAGCTCGGGGCGGCCGGCCTAGCGGTGCTGGCGGTCGGGTTGGCCGGCGGCTGGCTGGCGTCGGCCCGCGTCCTCCGCCCGGTGGCCGCCATCTCGGCGACCGCGTCGGCCATCTCGGCGACCAACCTGTCCGAGCGGATCGACCCGGCGGCCGTGGACCGCGAGCTGGAAGGCCTGGCCCACGTCCTGAACGCCACCTTCGACCGGCTGGAGGCGGCGTTCGACCGGCATGCCCGGTTCACCGCCGACGCCTCGCACGAACTGCGGACGCCGCTGGCCGTGCTCCGGAGCCAGGCCCAGCTGGCGCTGTCCCGCCCGCGGTCGGCCGACGACTACCGCCGGGCGATCGAGGAGTGCCTGCGGGCGGCCGAGCGGATGACGGCCCTGGTCGACGGGCTGCTGACGCTGGCCCGGGCCGACGCCGGCAAGCTCGACCTGCGGCGGGAGCCGGTGGACCTGAAGCGGGTGACCGCTGACGTGCTGGCGCAGCTCCGCCCGCTGGCCGAAGGGCTGGGCATCGCCGTGGCGGCCAAGCTGGCCCCGGCCACGGTGCGGGGCGACCCGGACCGGCTGGCCCAGGTGGTGACGAACCTGGTGACGAACGCCGTGCGGTACAACCGCCCCGGCGGCCAGGTCCACGTCCGGCTGGCGATGGAGATTGCCGACGCGGTGCTGACGGTCGAGGACACCGGCTGCGGCATCCCCAAGGCGGACCGGCGGCACATCTTTGAACGGTTCTACCGGGTGGACAAGGCACGGTCGCGGGCGTCCGGCGGGACCGGATTGGGGTTGGCGATCGGCCAGAGCATCGTCGAGGCTCACGGCGGGGCGATCACGTTCACGTCGGAAGTGGACCGGGGGACGACGTTCGAGGTGCGCTTGCCGGCGGAACGCGGCGCGTGATCAGCCGGGAGGGCGAGGCTCCTGCCGAGCCGCTGGCGCAGCCGGCCGGGCAGGAGCGTCGCCCTCCCGGCCGGCGACCCGCCGCTATCTGAGGGCTTTGCGAACCGCCTGCGCCAGCTGAATCGCCTTCGGCTTCAAGAACTCGACTTCCGTCTTCTTGGCGATGTTCCCGTTGGCCCATTCCTTCACCTTGTCGCCGTCGGTGTCCACGGTGAGGCCGAGGATGCGAACCGGTGCCTTGGGGTCGTAGTCGGCGGCGTGGTGGGCCCGGACCTGTACGACCGATGAGTTGTCGCCGACCGTCCGGTCGCACCGCAGGACGTAGCCCGTCCCACCGTCCGACACCGTCGCGGTGAACTCGAAGACGTGGGTCGGGCCGGAGTGGTCCGCCCGGACGGCGACGTCCGTGAACCCGCCGTCGGTGCCCGCCAGCGCGCGGGCAAAACTCCGCTGGACCGACCCGGCGCCCGGCTCCTTGACCAGGAGGTAGACCAGGCCGCCGAGGACAATGATCCCGGCGGCACCGGCGACCAGCCATTTCCGCTGGGCCTTCCTCTTCTCCTTCGCCTCCTCCTCCGGCGTTCTCTTCCGCAGTGAGGACGGCCTGATGGGATCGAAGTGCTGCGTCGGCTTCGGTGGCTGCATGGCTCACCCTCCGAAGTGGTCGGCGGCCCGACCGGCCGCCGCCGTTCGCGAACCCGTAACCCCGGTGATCCGAAGGGGGCCGGCCGCCGCTCGGACGCGAGTCGCGGCATACTCTGACCGGCCAACGTCACTGAAGTATCGCATTCTCCGCCCGCTCAATCAACAGGCTACCGGCGGCGGCGGGCGTCAATACGACGGAAAGTTGATCGGCCCCTCATCGCTGAGCAGGCCGCACAGGTCGGCCGCGTGCAGCACCGGCCGCACGTCCCGAGGCTTGCCGTCCACGACCAGGACCCGCTTCATCAGCCGGACGCCGTGGCTGTAATCGACGTACCAGTTCACATGGACGATCGACAGCGGCTGGATCGGCGTCCCGTCCGGCTTGTGCCAGCCGTAGATCGCCACCCGGTTCGGCCGCTCGCCCAGGCGGTTCGTCACGACCACGTCCTTCTTGATCCCGGCAATTAGCCCCCGGCGATTCACCGGAGGCAAGATGCCGGCCCGCTGCCGCTCGATCTGGCCGTTGTGCCGGACGAACGTCTCGACCGCTTCGCGGGCCTCCGTCAGCGGGACGGGGTCGAGTTTCACCGCGGCTTGGCGGTACGCGTCGTCCACGACCTTCCGCGTCGGCAGAACGCAGCCGAAGGCGTCGGCGATCCGCTGGGCCGTCAGCGGCGACATCGGCACGCGGACGAAATCGGCGTCGGTGCCGACGGCCAAGTAGTCCGGCATGACCTCGTAGGTGGCGGTGTGCTGGCGGCCGGCCGAGTCGGTGGCCTTGACCGTGATCGGTTGGAACTTGCGGAGGAAGTCGGGCACGTTGCCGCGGCAGAGTTCGACCGCAATCGCCTCCTCGCGGGCCTCCCGCGGCAGAGCGGCGATCGACGCCATGAACGCCGCACCGCCGGGGGCGCCGGCGGGCCGTGGCGGAATGCCGGGAGCCGGCTGCACCCACTTCGTGTAAGCCCGCGGCCCGCCGAACGTGCCCCAGGTGGCGTCCCCGACCGCGAGGACGTGCAGCAGGCCGTTCATCTCGCCGACGAGGGTCGTGTGCAGGATGGCGTTCTTCGGGTTGGCGTGGACGTGGGCCGTGAACCGGCCGCCAAGCCCGGAATACACCGCGAAGTCCCCGGCCTTCGTCTCGGCGATGTCGATGTCCTTGCGGAGCCGATCGAGCATCCGCCGGGTGGCGCGGAATGTGCCGCCGTCCGGGCCGACCACCTTCTTGCCGTTGAGTGTGATCTCGCGGTCGTCATAGGCGACGACGTGCAGCCGACGTTTTTCGTCGCCCCGCAACCAGGCGAGCAGCTTGTCGCCATGTTTGGACTCGTCGCTGTACGAGTAGTTCGAGTCGAGGAAGGAGATGGACTCGACTTCGGCCGGGATGGCGTCGGCCGCGTCGATGTTGGCGAACACGAAGCTGCCGCCGCCGC
Organism: Gemmataceae bacterium; assembly: GCA_036406755.1. Taxonomy (GTDB): domain Bacteria; phylum Planctomycetota; class Planctomycetia; order Gemmatales; family Gemmataceae; genus DASXAN01. Next base: position 4,783 of record DASXAN010000845.1, on the reverse strand, counting down.
TGTGGCCGGTGAGCGTGACGTGGACGTTCGGCGTCGGCACCAGCGCCTTGAGCCAATCGACGACCCGACGGGCTCGGGCCGGGGCGTCCGCGTGCCGCTTCCGCCACGCCGGCCAGCTCAGCCCCTCCGCCTCGATGCACGCCAGCACGACGTTGGTCCCCGGTGCGACCTCCCGGTAGCGCCTCACCTGGGCAGCGACATGCTGGATGTCGAAATGCCAGTCCTGGCCGGGGGCGGTTCCGCAGCCGAGCGTCTGCTCGATCGAATTACCGTTCGGCGTGGCGAATACGACCAGCCGCGTCGGCCGGCCGGCGTCGAAATCGGCCGCAACGTTGACGACCGCCCGCACGTCGCCCTCGACCCACTGCTCGCGGACCTGCTCGCCAAACCACGGGCTGCGGTGGAAGCCGGGCAGCAGCGGCGCCGGGGCGCCACTCGGAACCGCGAGCAGGAGGACGGTGAGGGCGGTGGTCATCGATGTGGCCAATGAGGATTGCTGCCGGAACGCCGTCAGTATATGCGGCCGGCCGCTTGCAGTCGGTGGCCGGCCGGGTTACAACGGCGGGGTTGCCCTCCCCACCGGCCCGCCGTCTAACGCCATGACCACTTCCACGCGCCTCCTCGCCGCCATTCTCGTCCTCGGGGCGCTCACGCCGGCCCGCGCCGCGGACGCGGCCCGCCAGCCGAACATCGTCTTCATCCTCGCGGACGACATCGGCTACGGCGACTTCGGCTGCTACGGGGCGAAACTCGTCGCCACGCCGAACATCGACCGGCTTGCCAAAAAGGGCCGGCGGTTCACCGACGCCCACTCCCCGGCCTCGACCTGCACCCCGACGCGGTACGCCCTGCTCACCGGCCGGTACGCCTTCCGCCACGCCCCCGGCTCGCGCATCCTCCCGGGCGACGCCCCGCTGAGCATCCGCCCCGCCGAGCCGACCCTGCCCGCCCTGATGAAGAAGGCCGGGTACACGACCGGTATCGTCGGCAAGTGGCACCTCGGCCTCGGCGGCCCGGGCGGCCCGGACTGGAACGGCGAAATCAAGCCCGGGCCGCTCGACGTCGGCTTCGACACCTGCTTCATTCTTCCGGCCACCGGCGACCGCGTGCCTTGCGTCTTCATCCACGACCGCCGCGTCGTCGGCCTCGACCCGAAGGACCCGATCCGCGTGAGCTACGGTCAGAAGGTCGGCGACGAGCCGACCGGCAAGGACCACCCGGAGCTGCTCAAGCTCAAGCCGACCCACGGCCACGACATGACGATCGTCAACGGCATCAGCCGGATCGGTTACATGACCGGCGGCAAGTCGGCCCGGTGGGTGGATGAGGACATGGCCGACACGTTCACGAAGCAGGCGATCGGCTTCATCGAGAAAAACAAGGACCGGCCGTTCTTCCTCTACTTCGCCACCCACGACATCCACGTGCCGCGCGTGCCGCACCCGCGGTTCCGGGGCACGAGCAAGTACGGCACCCGCGGCGACGCGATCCAGGAGTTCGATTGGAGCGTGGGTGAAGTGCTGGCGACGCTTGACCGGCTGAAGCTGGCCGACGACACACTCGTCATCGTCACCAGCGACAACGGCGGCGTCATGGACGACGGCTACGAGGACGTGGGTAGTCTGGAGCACAAGTGCAACGGCCCGCTCAAAGGGCGGAAGGGGACGCTGTTCGAGGGTGGGCACCGCGTCCCCTTCGTCGCCCGCTGGCCGGGCCACATCCCGGCCGGCAGCGAGTGCGGCGAGTTGATGGGCCACTTCGACATGCCGGCCACGCTCGCCGCCCTGGCCGGTGTGCCGCTGCCGGCCGACGCGGCCCCGGACAGCTTCAACGTCCTGCCGGCCCTGCTCGGCCAGCCGCACGACAGGCCGGGCCGCGAGACGGCGGTGTTCATGAACGGCGGCACGAACACGCCACTGGCGATCCGTCAGGGGCCGTGGAAGTACATCCAGCCCGGCGGCCGGACGGGCAATGTCGGCCAGCTCTACAACCTCGCCGACGACCTGGGCGAAGAGAAGAACCTCGCCGCCCAGCACCCGGAGAAGGTGAAGGAACTGGCCGCGTTGTTGGAGCAAATCCGCAAGACGGGGAGCACTCGGCTCAAGTGAAGGAGTGGCAATGCGACGGTGAACAGTCGAGTGCGCGCTCGTTGCCATCGCCGACCCGGTCACGAGTGCGCTGCCCTGTATTGACCTTACCCGCTTCATGACGAGACTGCAGCGCCATTCGGCTCGGTCCGGGCCGGGCGGCGGAAGCTCTTAGAGTATTTCGAGGTCGGTGGGAGCGCTACGGCCCGCCTGCCGGCCCGTCGGAGAGGATCGACCTAGCCGCCGCCCGGCCGGATCCGGTGGGGGAGCTGTACGGCAAGCTGGCCGAGTGGCGGAAGCAGGTCGGGGCGAACATGCCGACGCCGAATCCGGATTATCGGCAACCGACTGAACCTTAACCGGTCCGGGGCGAGCGGCGGGCCTTGTCCCCGCCGTCTTCAGACCTGGCGGGGACAAGCCCCGCCGGCCGCTATGTCTCGAACTCTACCGTCCGGCTCGACTCCGCCTGCGTGGCAACCGACCGCACCACCGCCCGGGCGGTGTGCTTGCCCGCCGCCGGCTCCGCGATGTGATAGTGGTGGTAGTGGTCTTCGAACCCGCGGCCGTTCGCCGCCTTCTTGGCCACCAGCGTCGGCGTCACGTCCTTGCCGTCCACGGTCAGCGTCACCAGCTCGGCGAGCGGCTTTTTCGGCTGGCCCTGCGTCGTGTTCTCCCACGCACACCGCACCCGGATCGTGACCCCCTTCTCCGGCTTCGCGGCCTCGAACCGGTCGCCCGCTGTCACAGCCACGACCGACACCAGCGGCCGCTGGATCGCCGGGTTGTCCCACCACCGCCAGTCCGGCTCGTGGCGGCGGACGAAATCGACCACAGCCGGCGACCCGCAGTGCATCCACGTCTTCTGGCCGCTGACGGCGTCGTGCCGCACGGCGGCGACCCAGTTGTTCTTGAGGGCGGCCAGCCACTCGTCCCACGTCGCCGCTCGGGCCAGGAACAGCGTGCGGAAGCCGGTCGTCATGTCCGCGAACCACCACGGCTCCGGGCCGTGGGCGTCCTGCAAGCCGATGAACGGGATTTGCCCGCCATACTCGTTCAGCCACGGCTCGCTGTTGGCGAAGTCCGGGTTGCCGAAGTGGAACGTGCTGATGGCCGCGTAGCCGCCGCGGCGGAACGAGTCGTCGAGGTAGTACCGGGTCAGCTCCTCGTTCTCGCCGAACTGCCAGACGAGGTGGCCGCCGGCCTTCTGAAGCGGGGCCAACCGCCGCTCGCGGAACGCCTCCCACGGCACCGCCTTGCCGGTGACGGCCGGCCCGAAGTCGGAGCCGGCCGGGGCGATGATGTCGCTGGTGTGGCTGTAGGTGCCCAGGCCGGGGACGCTGACGAGCGCGCCGTACTCCTCGTTGGCGACGAAGAACTTGACCGGCACCTTCTGCTGATCGGCGAGCTGCTGGGCGCGGGCGATCCAGCCGGGCTTGGCGTTCTTCGCCCCCCACAGGTGGATGCGGAGTGAGCGGGCGAGGTCCACGGCCTCCGCCGGGCTGCCCTGGCCGTGGGCCTCGATCTGGATGCTGAATACCCGCAACTCGGCCGGCAGCTCGACGACCCGCGGCGGCGACGGTGGCGGCGCGGTCTCCAGGGCCTTGAGGGCGGCGAGCGCGTCGAGGGCGTGGTAGGTGGCGACCGGGTTGCTGGCCCAGCCGGGCCGATCGGCGAAGGCGCCGTCGGCGGTCCACAGCGACCGAAGGTACTTGACGCATGCGGCCCGGTCGGCCGGCTGGGCACCGAGCGATTTCAAAGCGCCCACGGCCGCCCACGTGTAGACCGCCGACGGAGCAATCTCGGCGTGCGGTTGGATGGTGAACCCGCCGTCCGGCTGCTGGCACGCCCGCAGCCAGGCGACCGTTTCCTCCGTCTTTTCGCCGACCCGGCCGAGCCCCTTGAGCGCCTGCAAGCCCCAGAGCGTGTTCATCACGTGGCCGTCACTGCCGTCGGCGGCCGGCGTGTGGTTGAAACTGCCGTTCGTTCGGCGGCGGGCATCGACGTATTCGATGAACGCCGGCGCTAGGTCGGTGAGCGGCAGGCCGAGCAGCTCGCGGCAGGTGAACGCCGTCAGTTCGTTATGAAAGACCGGGTAGCCGTGCGCTTCGTACCGCACCGGGTAGGCCGTCGGCTTTCTCCAGCCGCGGACCTGCTCGCGGAAGGACGCGGCGTCCGCCCCGAGCCAGACGAGGCTCTGGACCTGCTGATACTCGAACACGCGGATGTCGCGCTCGAGTTTCTTGATCCGAAACGGGTGGTGCGTGCGGACGAAGTCGGCGAGCCGGTCCTTGTGCGGCGGCTCGACGCCCAGGGCACGGTGGCAGCCAATGACGGCGAACGTCGGCGTCAGGTGCGAGTCGGCCCGATCGTCCCAGGCGTAGCCGCCGTCGGGCCGGGCGAGTGACGCCAGGTAGTTCAGAACGGCCGTGTGCCAGGCCGGCCGCCCGTCGGCGACGCCGCGGGGCGACAGGGTGGCCGACAGCCCCGCCGCGGCGGCCGCCTTCAACGCGGTCCGGCGATCCGGTCGGAAGGTCATGGATATCGGCCTCCCAGAAGCAGAGATAGTCGTCGAGTCGGTGGGCCTCGGTCGCTCCGCTCCCTCGACCCACCCTACCGTCAACCACCGCCAGCCGCTTTCCTGCCCTCGCGGATCGGCCAGATCTCGGAGTCCACCCGCGCCGTCTTCAAATACTCCT
>DASXAN010000844.1:0-2131 GCA_036406755.1 Gemmataceae bacterium | reverse complement strand
CGGACCGGGAGCAGCGGTGAAGGGACCCATCATGACCCGCATCCTGATCGTCACCGTCATCCTCATCGCGTGGCTGTCCACGTGCCTGTTCACCGTGGACCAGGCCGAGTACGCCTACGTGACGCAGTTCGGCCGGCCCGTCGGCACCCTCGACGGCGCCACCGACGCCGGCCTGCATTTCAAGCTGCCGTGGCCGGTCCAGTCCGTGCTGCGGCTCGACCGGCGGGTGCAGCTGTTCGACCTGCCGCCGGCCGAGCTGCTCACCCACGACCCGCAGGGCCGCACCATCGACCGGACGCTGACCGTCGAGGCGTACGTCTGCTGGCGGATCGACGGGGCCGCCGGCGTGGACCGGTTCCTGCGGACCGTCGGCACGCCGGAGCAGGCCCGGGCGATCCTCGGCCAGCGGGTCAGCGGCCGGCTCGGGGCGGCCGTCGGCACACTGCCGCTGGAGGAACTGGTCAGCGTCACCGACCCGGCCGGCGTGGCCGCCCGGTCGGAGCGGTTGCGGGAGCGGCTGCTCGGCCCGACCGGCGAGGACGGCGACCTCCGCGACCTGGCCCGGGACGCCTACGGCATCGCCGTGGTGGACGTGCGGGTGCGGCGGTTCAACTACCCGGCCGCGGTCCGGCCGGAGATCGCCCGGCGGATCGTCAGCGAGCGGGCCCGCAAGGCGGCCGAGTACCAGGGGGAGGGGGCCCGGCGGGCGGCCGAGATCACCACCGCCGCCGCCCGGGACGCGGCCGTGCTGGAGGCCGACGCCAAGGCGGCGGCCCAGCGGGCGCTGGACCGGGCCGCCGTCGAGGCCGACCGATTGCGGAATGACGCGCACGCCCTGGACCCGGAGTTCTACGCCTTCCTGCAAAAGATCAAGACGTACCAGCGGATCCTGAGCGACACGCGGGACGTGCTGCTGCTGTCGGCGAAGCACGAGCTGTTCGACCTGCTGCTGAAGCCGCCGAAGCCGGGCGGGATGGCGCCCCCAGCCCCTGCCGGGACTTCGACGGCGGGGGGACCGTAGCAGTTCTCCCCTCTCCCCTGTGGGGAGAGGGGCCGGGGGTGAGGGGCATGACCTCCTCCCCGAAGTCCTTACCCCTCACCCCAACCCTCTCCCCAGAGGGGAGAGGGAGGAAGAGGTGACCATGCCCCGCCGCGTCCTCCTGATCCCCGCCGCCCTCCTCGCCGCCTACCTGCTCACCGGCGTCGCCGCCGTCCGCCCCGGCGAGCGGGCCGTCGTCCGCCGGTTCGGGGCCGTCGTCGCCACGCCGGGGCCGGGCCTGTGGGTCGGCCTGCCGTGGGGGTTCGACCGCATCGACCGGGTGCCGGTGGACCTCGTCCGCCGCGTCGCCGTCGGCTACGAGCCGGACGCCGACCCCGACGCCCCGCTGCCGCCCGGCCAGCTCCTGACCGGCGACCAGAACGTCGTCGCCGTCCGGGTGGTGATCGACTACGCCGTGCGGGCCGACGCCGTCGCCGAGTACGTCGCCAGCCGCGACCGGGTGGACGGGGCCGTGAGCCGGTCGGCCGAGGCGGCGCTGGCCGAGTGGGTCGCCGCCCGGCCGGTGGACGAGGTGCTGCTGACCGGCAAGGCCGTGCTGCCGGGCGTGCTGACGGCCCGGCTGCGGGAGCGGCTGGAACCGCTGCATCTTGGGATCGACGTGCAGTCGGCCGGGGTGGCGCACCTGGCCCCGCCGGACGAGGAGCAGGTGCGGGACGCGTTCGCCGCCGTCACCCGCGCCCAGGCGACGATCCGCACGCAGGAGCAGGACGCGTCGGCCGCGGCCGAGAAGTTGCTGCGGGAGGCGCGGGCCCGGGCGTACGACGCCGAGCAGCGGGCGGCCGCGGAGGCGCACGGGCGGGTGGCGCTGGCGAAGGCGGACGCGGACGCCTTCCGCAAGCGGCTGGAGCAGTACCGCCGGCTGCGGCAGACGAACGCGGACGTGCTGGCGGCGCTGTGGTGGGACGAGCTGGGGCCGGTGTTCGCGAAGCTGCACGCGGCCGGGCGGCTGGACGTGCTGGACAACTACCTCGGCCGGGACGGGTTGGATATCAGGCAGGTCGGCCCGCGAACCGACAAGAAGTAGGGTGGGTCGAGGGAGCGGAGCGACCGAGGAGCGCCGCCGCGGAGGCT
>DASXAN010000843.1:0-4175 GCA_036406755.1 Gemmataceae bacterium | reverse complement strand
AAATCGGCCGCCAACTGTCGCCAAAACTGGCGCCCAAGTACGTCGCCCGATCGGCCCGCCGGATCGTCATCGCCACACCAGACCCGACCGAGCTGCCCGTTGAGCGGCTGCCCGACGTCGCCGTTGTTCAATCGACGCGGGGCGGCGCTCCGGCCGGCGCGGGCGGGGCCGTGGCCGCGCCGCTCCTGCTGGAAGCCCTGGTGCCCATTCCCATCCCCCAGACGACGGTCGAGGTCTGGGACGTCCAGGGCAAGCGGTTGGTGACGGCGATCGAGGTCATTTCGCCGACAAACAAGCGCGGGGACGGCCGGCGGGAGTACGAGCGGAAGCGACACGAGTTGCTCCACGGCCCGGCGCACCTGATGGAGGTCGACCTGATTCGCGTCGGCCGCCGATTCCCGGTCGCCCGGCGGTTGCCTCGTGTTCCCTATTTCGTCTTCCTCAGCCGCGCCAACCGCCGGGGGCGGGTCGAGGTGTGGCCGGTCCGGCTGGACCGGCCGTTGCCGACCGTCCCGGTTCCGCTGCTGCCCGGCGACGCGGACGTGTCCCTCAACCTCCAGTCGGCGCTATCCACGGTCTACGACATCTACCGCTACGACGAAACTACCGACTACCGCACGCCACCGCCTGGCCGGCTGGCGAGGGCTGATCGCGATTGGCTGGACGACCGCCTGCGCGAGCAGGGCCGCCGGCCCTGAGGTTGTTACACGCCGCTGACACAACACTCTGGACAACCCGCCGCCCGACAGGCGAGAATCGATCCGTCCCGCGTCGGGCCCGCCCGCCCACTTCCTCCGGAGGCGCCATGAGTCGGACCATCCGCCTGTTGTCGTGGCTGTTCGTGATGGCCGCCGCACCCGCCGGCCTCGTCGCCGCCCGCCAAGGCGGGGACGAGCCGCCCGCCCCGCCGCCCGGTCCGCCCGGCCAGGTCGAGGTCCGATTCACCGACAACAGCAACGTCAAGGTCACGCTCAAGGACGCCAAGGTGGAGGTCGTCACCCGGTACGGCAAGCTGTCGATCCCGGTCGGGGAGATTCAGCGGATCGAGTTCGCCAACCGGCTGACGGACGACGACGCCAAGCGGATCGAGGAGGCGGTCGCCAACCTGGCCCACCCGCAGTTCGGCAAGCGGGAGGCGGCGTCGAACGAGCTACTCAAGCTCAAGGAGAAGGCGTACCCCGCCCTGCTGGATGCCGCCAAGAACAAGGACGCGGAGGTGTCCCGGCGGGCGGAGGAGCTGGTCGACCGCATCCGCGAGGTGGTGCCGGCCGACCTGCTGGAGGTCCGCAAGGCCGACGTGATCCAGACGGCCGACTCGAAGTTCTCCGGGCGGATCGAGGGGGCAGCGCTGAAGGCCAGCAGCAAGCAGTTCGGCGACGTGCCGCTGAAGCTGACCGACATGCGGAGCCTCCGCGCCCCCGGCGTGGTGGACGAGGTCGTGGTCGTCAACGCCGAGCCGGACCCGGGCAGCCTGTCCGGGTACAACGACAAGGTCGGCAAGTCGTTCCACTTCCGCGTGACCGGGGCGAACACCGGCATCGTCTGGGGGACGGACGTGTACACGACCGACTCGCAGCTCGCGACGGTCGCGGTCCACGCCGGCGTGCTGCGGGCCGGGCAGACGGGCGTGGTGAAGGTGACGATTGTGCCGCCGCCGCTGGGGTTCCAGGGCTCGACCCGCAACGGCGTCACCAGCCACCCGTTCGGCATGTACCCGGCCGCGTACAAGGTGAGCAAGTAGACGATTCGTAGGCAATGCACAGCCGGGCTCGTCCCGGCGGTCTTTTTTGCGCCGGCGCTAACTCCGCAACCCGGACGGACATGCGCCCGCGCCTCCGGCACATCACCGCTCGGCACGCCAAGTGCCTTTTCCCTGCCGGCGGACGGCACCGGCTCCACGTCTTTCGGCCGGCGCGTCCGCGGCCACCGGCGACAATCGCCGGCGGCAGCCGATGTGCCCTTTGCCTGTCACCCCGCCGACGCCGGCCAGTCCTGAAGGGCGACCCTGCGGCGATCGGACCGGCGCACGCCGGGGACGCACGTCATGTCACCATCGGCCCCGTTGAACGTTCTCGTGGTCGAAGATCGGGAGGAAGACGCGGAGACGCTCCGGACGGTGCTCCGCCAGGACGGGCACCGCGTCCGCGTGGCCGCGGACGGCGAGGCGGCGCTGCGGGCCGCCCTGGACGAGCCGCCGGACGTGATGCTGCTGGACCTGGCGCTGCCGAAGCTCGACGGCTACCAGGTGGCCGCGGCGGCCCGCAACGTCGTCTGGCGGCGGCGGCCGTTGTTGGTCGCCGTGACCGGCCACGGCGAGGACGAGTACCGCCGGCGGGCGGCCGCGGCGGGGATTGACCTGTTCATGGTCAAGCCGGTGGACCCCGACGTGCTGCGGAGCGCGTTGCGGACGTACAAATCGGTCGTCGTGAACGACCCGCGGCGGACGGCCCGGTGGGCGGGCGAACCGTGACGGCGATCGGACTCACGGCGCGGCAGCGTCATCGCGGTGGACGGTGTCCGGCGCGAACGCCGGCAGGCAGACGGCGCTGTACTCCGCCCCGCCGGGCGTGCTGTACCGCACCCACTCGCCGGCCCGGGTCAGCACAGCCTGCCCGGCCCGCACGTCGAGGACGCCGCCGCGGTGCTCGACCCGGACGGCCCCGGCCAGGACGATGGTGTACTCGTCGAACTCGGGCGTCTGAGCCGGCTCGGCCCAGCCGGCGCGGCTGCGCATGTGGGCGACGCTGAGCCGGCCGTCGCCGGTGTTGACGCGGCCGACGTACTCGTCGATGAGCTTCGGCGGCGAGCCGGCGGCGGTGACGCGGGTCGGCTTCTCGATCAACGTCGGCATGGCTCACGTCTCCCGGCGGCAGTGGCGGCCGGGTTCGGGTAGGTCCGGCGAGCCGAGCCGGACCAGGACGTGCCGCTCGGCTCGCGGCACCTACCCAAACCAGGACACTACCCCCGCGCTACGACCCTCGACACCGCCCGATCGGTCGGCCATAATCGCCCTGCCGCGGCCGGCCGCCGCGGCGGGGAGTTCGCTCATGCCCGCCGACGTCAAACCGCTCTTCCGGGCCGACGCCCTCCGCCCCAAGCTCGGCAAGTTCGTCTGGCCGGACTATGTCGAGGCCGCCCGGCCCAAGCTCGCCCACTGGGCGAGCCTCCTCGCCTCGCCGCAGGCCGACGGGCTGAAGGAAACGGAAGTCCTCCCCGACTTCATTACGGATATCTTCGGCGACCTGCTCGGCTACACCGGCCCGGCGAGTGGCTTGCCCAACCATATGATCACAATGGCATTGCGCGGCAGTGGAGCGGTTGCGGAGACGGGACAATGACGACACTCATGGCCGTTCTGGAGCAGCATCAAGGCAAGCTGGAGCGCTTTCGCAGGGAGGGGCTCAAGGAGACGCCCACTCGCACAATCTTTGTTGATCCGGTCCTCGAAGCTCTGGGCTGGGACGTGCGCGACCCTGACGAAGTCCAGATGGAGTACCCAACCGTCGACGGCAAATCGGTGGACTACGCCTTGAAGATCAATGGCAAGCCGGTGCTGCTCGTCGAAGCCAAGCCATCCAACGACACGTTGAGCGACGTGAAGGACGTCACACAGACGACGGGATACGCCGCGAACGATGGCATCGTGTGGTGCGTGCTCACCAACGGAGTTCGATGGAGGGTCTACAGGAGCATCGAGAAATGTCCGGCCCCAGAAAAGCTCATGTTCGAAGTGTCTTATGATCCGGCTGACCTGAAGGGACTCGGATTACAGCAGGTGGCCGAGCAGTTCAGGCGCTTTTCCCGTGAGGAGATGGCTAAGGGGACGCTTGACGCGCTGGGCGAGCAGACCTTCACAGACGGCAAGGTTCGCAAGGCTCTCCAGCATCTCATCGCCGACCCGCCAAGAGTCTTGCTCAAGCTGGTCCGCAGCGCTGCTGGTGACATGGGCCTGAAACCACAGGCGGTCAAGGAGAGTCTTACACGGGTGTTTCATGGGTTTGTGACTTCGCAACCGGCCCCCGCGCACGACACCGTGGCCAAAAGGCGTGTCGCCGCGCTCAAGTCATGGAAGACGCGAAAATCGAAGAGTTCGACCGGGTATTTGGAGAGCATGCACACTGACGGCAAACCCCTGGAAGTGCTGGAGCTTTACCGGCGTCTCGATCAGTTTTGTT
>DASXAN010000842.1:0-25035 GCA_036406755.1 Gemmataceae bacterium | reverse complement strand
CACTTCCTGACCAACCGGCAGGTCGGGCCGCGGCGGTTCTCGGTCGATCCTGAAGCAATGGCCGCCCTGGAACGGTACGACTGGCCGGGGAATGTCCGGGAGTTGGCCAACGTCCTTGAGCGGGCGCAGATCTTAGCCGAGGGCGAGGGCATCACACCGGACGACCTGCCGGACGCGGTGGCCGCCGATCGGGCTCCGGCCGCCGCCGGTTCTGAGGTAGACAACCCGTACAGCCTGGAGGCGGCGGAGCGGCGGCTGCTGCACGCGGTCTTGCAACACACGCACGGGAACAAGTTGGCCGCCGCCCGGGCTCTCGGCGTCAGCGCACGCACGCTGTACCGCATGATCGATCGGTACGGAGCCGGAACCGCGGCCTCGGTTGCGGCTAACCCTGTGGGGTCGCCGCCCGCGGCAGGATGACGAAGAACTCCGCCCCCGGCCCCGGCTCTACGCCGATCTCGCCGCCGTGGCCCTCGACGATCCGCTTGGCGATCGCCAGCCCCAGCCCGGTCCCCTTCTTCTTGGTTGTGACGAACGGGGCGAACACCCGCGCCGCCTGATCGGCCGCCAGCCCGGGGCCGTTGTCCCGCACGGTTACGCGCAGTGCGGGCCGGCCGTCGAGGGCAGCGTCCGTGCAGGTGACCTCCACCCGGGCCGGGTCCGGGGAGGCGGCCAGGGCGTTTTCGAACAGGTTCCGGAACACCTGGTCCATGCGGTACGGGTCCACGTCGCACGTCAGGTCCACCCCACCGGTGTCCTCGGCCAGCACCGCCCGCTTCTCGTGCCCGTGGGCCGCCACCACGTTCGCCCACGCCTGCCGCCAGACGGCCGACAGGTCCCACGGCTGGCGGTCCAGGCGGATCGGGGCGGCGTAGTTCCGCACCTCGTCGTACAGGCGGTGCAGGTCGGCCTGGGCCTTCCGCAGGTGGCTGATCAGCTCCAGGGCCTCCGGCCGGCCCTGGACCTCCTCGGCGAGCGTTGCCAGGAGCACTTGGCTGCGGGCCAGGGCGTTGCCGCTCTCGTGGGTGAGGACGGCGATCATCTGGCCGACCGCCGCCAGCCGCTCGGCCTGCAACGCCCGCTCCTCCATCTCCTGCACCTTCAGCACGCGGGCGATGGCGGCCCGGAGCAGGTCGGGGTTGATCGGCTTGAGCAGGTAGTCGGCGGCCCCGGACCGCAGCGCCGCGATCGTCCCCTCCAGGTCGGCGTACCCGGTGATGACGATCACCGCCGCTCGCGGAGCGGCCGCCTGGATGCGCGGCAGGACGGCGTCAGCCGTCCCGTCCGGGAGGCGGCGGTCGAGCAGGATGACGTCGAAGTCGGACCAGCTCCGGCCGGCGACCGCCTCCCGGAGCGTCCCGGCACCGGTCACCCGGTAGCCGTCCAGCTCCAGGATGTCCCGCAGGTTCGCCAGGGCGTCCGGGTCGTCTTCAATGGCAAGGATGTTTCGACTCATGTCATCGCGCCCGACCCGCATGGCCTCCGTCACGGTCGGCTGAGCCGGCCCAGGGTCGCCAATAGCTGGTCCAAGTCGAACGGCTTGTAGCACACCGCGTCGACCCCCTCCACCGCGAGCTGCTGCACGGCCGGCTCCAACTCGGCCCGGTGGGCGGTGATGAGGACTGTCCGGGCGTCAGGCTGGGCTTGGCGGACGGCGCGGAGCACGGCCCCTCCGTCTCCGTCAGGCAGGCGCATGTCGATGAGGACGACTTTGAACCCGGCCTCGCGGACGCGGTCCGCCGCCGACCGGGCGTCGTGGGCGAGGCCCACGCGGAAGCCCCGGTCCCGGAACAGGTCCCACAGGCTGGCACACAGGTCGGGGTCGTCGTCCACGATCAGGACCAGTGGCTGGGCCAGGGCCTCGCCCAACAGGGCGATCAGGCGGGGAAGGTCAACCGGCTTGGGGACGAGCCGCCAGACACCCTGCGCCAGGCTCGCCTCCGCCCGCGGGTGGTTCGGATAGGCCGTGGCCAGGACGGCCACCGTCTCCGGCCGGAGCTGCCGGATCTCCTGGTAGAGGGCCAGCCCGTCCATCCCGGGCATCATTAGGTCGAGAATGGCCACGTCGTACCGGGTGCGGCGCACCCGCTCCAGGGCGGCGGTCCCGTCCTCGGCGGTGTCCACGCGGTATCCCAGGTCCGCGAAGATGTCGGCCAGGTTGCGGCACGTGTCCGCCTCGTCGTCCACGACCAGCACGGATGGCGATGTCATGGCTGGCCCCCTTCCCGCCCCGGCGGCGCCGTCAGCCGCACGATGAAGGTGCTGCCGCGGCCTACCTCGCTCTCGGCGCGGATCGTCCCCCGGTGCTTGTCGACGATGGCCCTGGCGAGGGCGAGCCCCAACCCCAGCCCGCGGGCCTTCGTGGAATAGAGCGGCTCCATCACCCGGCCAAGGTTCTCGGGCTCGATCCCAACTCCGGTATCCGAAAAGGTGATTTCGACGCCGCCGCCGACCGCCCGACCGCGGACCGTCAGCCGGCCGCCGCTCCGCATGGCGTCGCGGGCGTTGCGGATCAGGTTGGCGAACACGATGCGGACTTGGCTGGCGTCGCCGAGTGCGGGCGGAAGGTCCGGCGGGAAGTCCAGATCCACCGCCACGCTGGCGGGGACGGGGTTGGCCTCCAGGGCGTCGCGGACGCACGCCTCGATCGAAAACGGCTCCAGGGTCGGCAGCGGCATCTTGGCGAAGTTCGACAGGGCGGTGATCACGCCGTCGGCCAAGGTCACGTGCTGGCTGATCCGCTGCAAGTGCTCGGCCGTCTTCTCGGGGGCCGGGCTTCGGGCATTGAGCAGGAAGTAGACGGACGTTTTGACGACGTTGAGCGGGTTGCGGAGTTCGTGAGCGATCCCGCCGGCCACCTGGCCGATGGTCGCTAACCGCTCGGACCGCTGTTGCCGAGCTAGGTGCTCCGCCTGGTAGGCGTCCTCGATGATCGCCAGGTCCAGATCCAACAGGGTGTTGAGCGACTGGCGGACCGGGAGTAGAGGCCGCAGGTCACCCGGCCATGCGTCGGCGAGGGCGCGGAGGAGGCCGCGCCGCAACCGGGACAGGGCGACGTTGGTATAGACCTGGTCGAGGCCGATCTCGACGTGCCGCCACCCGACCCGCCACCGCCGCTCGACGTACGCCCGGTCGTAGGGGCCGGCCAGCAGCTGACGCAGCCATGCGACCAACGTCCCCTTCAGCCGCTCGATCTGAGCCGCCCCGCCGGTGATCACCTTGCGGGCGGCCGGGTGCCGCTCGATCTCCTCGTAAAAGTCGTCCACCAGGGCGACGAGGTGGGGCCCGAGCAGGTCGGCCACCGACCGGACGTTCCGGGCGTCGTCCTCCGTCCAGCCGACGTACCGCTGGAGGTCTCGATACCGGGCGTAAAGCTGCTCAACGTCCACGGCCTGACCTCGACCGCGGGCGACCGGCCCTCGTGACCGTCGCCCGCGGATCACGTTGGGCTCGGCGACGGTCCGCAGGGCGAAGGCAGTTCTGTGCGGCTTTGAGTGATTGGTTATCAGCGTACCCGAGCAACGGGTCAGTTGCAATCATTACGTTCAACGGCCCTGGTCTAGGGGCACACTGATCACCAGGGCCAGGATGGCCGCCCGAATGTGCGAGGGCAGCATAGGCCAGGTGTCAAGGATGTGGGTCAGGTCGAGATCGGTTTGTGCAAACCCATGTGCAAACCGAGTCCCTGCTTCACCTGAGTCTTTGCCGGACAAGGGCTTGCGCGAATGCGAAAAGATCTTTTGGTTCTCTTTGTCCTGGTTCGAATCCAGGCCGGGTAGCTCAAACGAAACCCCCCGCAAGACAACCACTTGCGGGGGGTTTTCATTGACCGAGACGGCCCCGGATTTGTTGGGATTAGGCACTTTCCCCTCCTATGCCCCTCCTAACTTTTCGGGAGGAGCCGGCAAGAACCTTGTCGGTCACGGCGTGCAGGTCGAAGCCGAGCAACCACAGCCGAAGGATTCCGGGCGGCATACCCGTCGCCTGCGGTGCGCCTCCTAGCGGTGTGGAAATGGCCGTCCTCACAGGTCGGACTAGACTTCCCATACCGGGTGGTGATGCAGTGGACTTCGTGGACGTTCAGCTTCCTCATCTGACAACCTTCTCGAAGGCCGCCGAGGTGAGCAGCTTCACCGGGGCGGCAAAAGCGCTCGGCTTGACGCAGGCGGCGGTCAGCCAGCGCATCCAAACCCTCGAACTGTCCCTTGACCGGAGCCTGTTCGACCGGCGGGGCGGGCGGGTGCTGCTGACCGAGGCCGGGCAGAAGCTGTACGCCTACGCCCAGCGGATACTCGATCTGCACCGGGAGGCCCGGAAGGACATCACCGGCCACGAACCCCCCGTCGCCGGAGAACTGGTGATCGCCGCCAGTTCGATCCCCGGCGAACACCTGCTCCCGACCCTGCTCTCTGTATTCGGACGGAAGTACCCGCACGTCCGGGTGCGTGCCTCCGTCAGCGACAGCTCGGTCGTAATGCGACAGGTGGAAAGAGGCGAGGCCAGTGTCGGGCTGGTCGGGCGGAAGATTGACGACCCAAATCTGGTATTCCGCTTCCTTGCCAGCGACCGAATGGTGCTGATCGCCCCCACAGGCCACGCCCTGAGCCGGAAGAAGAAAGTAACCGTGACCCAACTCGCCGCCCACCCGCTGATCGTCCGGGAGGCCGGGTCCGGGCTACGGCAGTGCTTCGAGAAATCGTTGGACCGGGCGGGGCGGTCGCTGGCCGACCTCCGAGTCGTGCTGGAACTCGGCAGCAACGAGGCGATCAAGGACGCCGTACAGCGGGGCGTCGGCGTGGCCGTCCTGTCCGTCCTCGCCGTCCAGAAGGAACTCCAAGCGGGACGGCTGCACGCCCTTGAACTCAAGGATATCCACTGCGACCGAGATATGTTTGTGGTGCAGGATCGTCGGCGGGTGCCGCCCCTCCCGGCCCGGCTGTTCCTGACGTTTCTCGCAACCAACCCTGTCCCCAAACAAAAGCCATAAGCAAGGCTTATGCGCCCGCCATCGAGTATCACCCACCGTCTGTAACGCCGTCCAACCAGTCCCCGTACCTTCCCGGTAGGTTACCGCCGTGAGACGAGAGGCGTCTCGCTCTGAGCGGATTGGATGGGAACGAGTATGGCCTGGGTGCAGACGGTCACCGAAAAAGCCGCTTCGGGCGAGCTGCACGAACTCTACGAAAGGGTTCGGGAGCGAGCCGGCGTCGTCCCGAACATCGCCAGGGTGCAATCGCTCCGACCGGCCACGAGCATGTTCGGGTTCGGCCTGTACTGTCAACTCATGGACGACCCGACCGGCCTGACCAAGCGGGAGCGGGTATTGATCGCCACCGTCGTTTCGAAGGTCAACGGCTGCCTGTACTGAATGGAGTCGCATGAGAAAGACCTCCGGTCGGTGGTCGAGAGCGACGAGCAGCGGCAGGCCGTGCAGGACGACTACCGGTCGGCGGGGCTGACCGGCCGTGAGGTGGCCCTGCTCGACTTCGCCGTGAAGCTGACCAAGCACCCGTCCGGCGTGCGGCGGGACGAACTGGACGCCCTCCGAGGCCACGGGTTCACCGACGAGCAACTGGTCGATGCCGTCCAGTGCATCAGCTACTTCAACTTCATCAACCGGGTGCTGGACGGGCTGGGCGTGGACCCCGAGCCGACGATGCGGTACGGCAAGGAGGCGGCCAGCCGATGAACGAGCCGAACGTCGAGGTCGGCGACAACGCCCCCGCCTGCTCGGTCCAAGGCCACGCCTGCCCGACGACCAAGGCCCTGTCGTTGACCTACGGGATGGTCAGCTACCTGATATTCCTCGGCACGGTCCTTTACGCCATCGGGTTCGTCGGCAACCTAGTCGGCCCGAAGTCCATCGACACTGGGCCGGCGGCGTCGGTCGCTGAGGCCATGACCATTGACCTCGTGCTGCTCGGCCTGTTCGCCGTCCAGCACAGCGTCATGGCCCGGCCCGGCTTCAAGCGGTGGTGGACCCGGATCGTCCCGCCACACGTCGAACGCAGCACCTACGTCTTGGCGAGTAGCGTGGCGTTGATCCTGCTGTTCTGGCAGTGGCGACCGCTGCCGGCGGTTGTTTGGGCGGTCGAGCGCCCGGTGGCCGACGCCGTGTGGGTACTGTTCGGCGTTGGCTGGCTGGTCGTACTGATCTCCACGTTCCTGATCGACCACTTCGACCTGTTCGGGCTGCGGCAGGTGTCCTTGTACGCCAAGGGCCAGCCCTACACGCCGCCGCCCTTCCGCACGACGGGGCTGTACAGGGTGGTCCGCCACCCGATCATGCTCGGGTTCCTGATTGCATTCTGGGCCACCCCGACGATGACCTGGGGCCACTTGCTGTTCGCCGGGATGACCACGGCATACATCCTTGTCGGGGTCAACTTGGAAGAGCGGGATTTGCGGGCCGCCTTCGGCATCGCCTACGAGGATTACCGGCGGCAGGTGGGGATGGTCGTGCCGGGGTGGCGGTCCAAGATCGCCACGCACTGATGGCACAGGCAGCAGCAGCCGGCCTACGTCGGCTTTACGGCGAACACACGGACGCTGGCGGCGTAGTCGTTCACGTCATACCTCCGCAACAGGTCGGCCAGGCGGCCGTGCAAGTTGTCGTCGGTCGCCGGTACGGTGGTTCCGCAGCACCCGCCTTCCGCTGCAATCGGCAGGCCGCCCGCTGTGTCCATCGTCGGAGCGCAGCAGCCGCCTTGGTTCTCGACCTTGGCGTAGGCGTTCAAGTCGGCCCCGGTGTCGATGACCTCGACGGCGGCGAACCCGGCCTCGTACAGTTGGCGTCGGTAGTCGTCGATGAGGATCGCCCCGGCGATGCAGCCGACGTAGGCCATGAGGTCGTCCCCGATCTCCGGCGGGAGCGGCTTCTTCAAGGCGATGTCACTGACGGCCAGCCGCCCGCCCGGTTTCAGCACCCGAGCGATCTCCTTGAACACCGCCGGCTTGTCCGGGGCGAGGTTGATGACGCAGTTCGAGATCACGCAGTCCGCCGAGGCATCCGACAGTGGCAGCCGGTCGATTGTGGCGTGGTGGAACTCGGCGTTGGCGGCCCCCGCCTTGGCGGCGTTGGTCCGAGCCAGGTCGAGCATCTCCGGGGTCATGTCGATCCCGATGGCCTTGCCGCTCGGCCCAACCTTCTTCGCCGCCAGCAGGACGTCCAGCCCTCCCCCGCAGCCCAGGTCGACGACGACCTCGCCGGGCTTCAGGCGGGCGGTAGCGGTCGGGTTGCCGCACGACAGGCCCATGTTCGCTTCGGCGGGGATGGACGCCAATTCCTCAGCCGAGTAACCGAATGCCTCGGCCACTGCATGGACGCCGGCGTGGTCGCTCGAAAGCCCGCTCGTGGCGACGGCCCCGTACTTGACCTTTACAGCCTGTTTGATGTCGTCCGGCATGTCCGCCTCCCCCTATAGCGTTGCGATCAACTCCTTCACCCTTGCTTCGATCAGGCTCCGCACGCCCCGGAACTCGTCCGGCGTCATCTTCCTGGGGTCGGGAATCTGCCATTCCACCCGCCGCTCGGCGTGGACCAACGGGCATTCGTCGCCGCATCCCATCGTCACGGCGACATCCATGTGCTTCCCGTTGAAGTCGGTCAGTCCCTTCGACGAGTGTGTGGTCAGGTCGTAGCCAACCTCCCGCATCGCCTCGACGGCCTTCGGGTTCACCCGCCCGGACGGTCGGGAGCCGGCGCTGTGGGCCTCGACTTTCCCCGCCCCGTGGATGCGGGCGAACGCCTCAGCCATCTGGCTCCGGTTCGAGTTCTCAACACAGACGAACAGCACTTTTTTCACGAACACGTCCCCTTCGAGGAGATCGGGCAGCAGCACCCCGGTTCCTGCACGCACCGGCAGGCGAGGACGCCGGCACAGGCTCCCAGGACCGGGGCGGTGAGATAGACCCACAGAGCGTCGAGCCGCAGGGACACGACGGCCGGTGCCAGCGACCGGGCCGGGTTCATCGACGCCCCGCTGACCGGCCCGGCGAACAGCGCCTCCAGGGCGATCACCGATCCCACGGCGACCCCGGCCAGGACGCCCTTCTCCTTGGAGCCGGTGGAGACGCTGAGGATCACGAACATCAACAGGAAGGTCAGGATCAACTCCAGCACGAACGACTGGAAGGCATCGCCGGCAGGCCGGGTAGCGCCGAGCGTGTCGCTTGACGGGAACAGGAGCCGCAGGGCGAGGCTGGCGATGACCGCCCCGGCACACTGGAAGGCGATGTACGGAGCGACCCGTCGGCCCTCGAACCGCCGGGCGGCGAAGAAGCCGAGCGTCACGGCGGGGTTCAGGTGAGCGCCGGACACGTCGCCGAGGGCGTAGACCATTGCCAGGACCATCAGGCCGAACGTCAAGGCGATGCCGACATGGGTGACGGTGCCGCCGCTCACGTCGTTGATGACGACGGCCCCGGTCCCGGCGAACACCAGGGCGAACGTGCCGAACGCCTCCGCCGCCAGCCTGCGCATTCCTTGCGTTGTCATGGGCAGCCCATCCGCTTTCGGTCCAGGCCGCTGACCTCTTCCATCAAACACAACCCTTGGTCCAAGAGGGACCGGACGCACAGGTCCACGAGGCGGTAGTGAATGTTGTTCCCGTCCCGCCGGGCCGTCACGATCCCCAAGTCGCCCAGCCGCTGGAGTTGATTCGAGACGGCCTGGGCCTTCATCCCGACCGAGGAGGCGAGGTCGGTGACGCACAGTTCGTCCGCCCGCACCAGGGCGTGCAGCAGCCGCAGGCGGGTGTCGTTCGCCAGCACTTTGAACACCGCCGCCAGCCCCCCGGCCTGGATCGGGGACAGCAGCGGGCGATCCTGCAAGGCAAGCCTGGTACAACACCCGGCAGCGACGGTTTTGGTCGATTTGGTCGCCATCGTTTCCTCGTCCGCAGTTACACTATTACACCACCCAGTGTAGTATCAGCGGCCGAGGCAGTGAAGTGGGGTTGGGCCTCGGACCAAGAAGGCCGTTCGATTTCGCCGCTGCATCTGTCCGCTACTTCTTCGGCAAGAGCCGCCCCCGCAACCGGTCGAACACCTCGTCGGACGTGGCTCGCCCATGAAAGCCGATCTGATGCCACGGTTGCCCCGAATAGGTGGCGGGAGCAGCGGCGCTGGCCGTCGTAGTATGAACCGAGACGGTCGCAGGTGTGTCGGTCCGAGATTGTGCTGCCGAGTCGACGGCCGCTGCGACCCTGGTCACACCCGAGCGTCGGTGCCCACTCGTCTCTACCCCGGCCGCGGGCGCGATGCAAGCGCGACCGTACAGCCAGTACGCTGACGACACCCTGTGGGCGCTGATGATCATCATCGGCGTCGCGCTCGTCTCCACGCCCGGACGAGCATTGCCGTAGTCGGCCGAGCGACGGCGGCGTCGCGAGCGGTCGAACGACAAAAAAAAGGAATTTGTTTGCATTTCCTGAAAAGCGTGGTCAGAATCACCAGCCTCAGTTCCAACCTCAATGGTCGAGAACGAACCATGGGAATGCCCCAGCATCCCAACCGACTGTTGGCCGTCATCGTCGTCGTACCGCCATTCATCGCGACGGCCGCTGCCGGGTCCACTCCATTCCCCGTCGTGCAACGGCAGAACACCGAGGGCGGTCTGGTCATCGACCGCCGTCCGTTGGCGGACAGGTTCTTGCCACCCGTCTACGAAGCGGATGCGGGCCGTGGCGTCCGGTTTGCCATGACGGCTGTCTTGCCCGTCGTCCGCGGTGGTCGGAGTGTTTGTGCCCCGTGCCTTTTCGGCGCCAAGGCCGAACGCGGGTGATCGTTAGTCTTAACTCGTTCGAATCTGACGAATTGACCGGCGCTGGTGGGGTTCCCTAACCGCCGCCGCCACCCGGCCCATGGCCCCCACTGCTCACAGGCCGTCGGGGGCCATCAGCCGCCTCGCTGGCCGCGGCGGGCGCAGGTCACTCACCGGGCGACGACCGGTCCCACCGACGTGGACTGGGGTACGGCGCTCGGGGGATCCCCACTCGACCCGGTGACGAACTCGGGGTGACGACTCGGCCTCGGAGTCACTCCCCTCAGGGGGAGGTGAGGGCCGCTGTCGTTGCGTATCTCTCGAAGGAAGGCTCGACCATGAAACCCTCCTGGCGGCGGAGCTCCGTCCCGAATCAGGCATTGCAAGCACCCCGGAAGGGGCGTCAGCGAGGCAACCCGCCACTGCCGCCGCGGACGCGGCTCGGGCTGGAGCTGCTGGAAGACCGCACCGTGTTCAACGTGACTTCGACGCTCGATCCGACCACTCATGTCTTGAATGTTCAGTATACCGCTGACCACGACCACGCCGACATCTCGCTCGTTGGGTCTCAGGTCGAGGTGTTCGACGGCACTTCGCCGGCGGTGTTTAGCGCGTCGCAGGTCCAGGGCATCAGCGTGCTAGGCAGCGGCAACGCCGACCAACGGTTGGCGTTCTACAGCGCCGTTAGCCTGACGCGGCCGCTGACGGCCGCCAGCCTGACCCAGATCGTGTTCGACGGCACCGCCGCCTACACGGCAGCGTCCGCGGACCTGTCCGCGAAGACCGTCACGTTCGGCGCCGGTTCGTCGCTGACCGTCCTCGGCGATTTGAGGGTGGCCGCCGCGGACTCGCGCGGCGGGGCCTTCGACCAGGCGAACGCCGTGATCAGCATCTCCAGCGCCACCCTGGGTGGCGACAATATCACGCTTTCGGCCGACTCCGCGCTGTCGGTCGTCACGACCGGGACGTTCGACCTGTTCTCGGCGAGCCTCGCCCTGGTCAGCGCCGGCTCCAGTGCCCAGGTGTCCGTCGACGGAACCTCGCACCTGGTTGCGATGAACGGCCTCAGCATTTCAGCCAGCTCGTCGGCCCTGACGAGCGCCACCGCCACCGGGTCCTCGGCGAATTCCGCCCCCGACGCAGCCGTAGCAAACACGTCACTTTCGAGCTCGGCGGTCGCCCACATCGGTGGCACGGCATCGATCTCGGCCGGGGGGGCCTTCAGCCTGGCGGCCACAAACACCACGGCCGCAACGACCGTGAGCGACGGCACGGCCGGCGGCGGAACGGCGACCGGGGGCTCGGTGGCCCGCACGGCCGTCACGTCGACGACCCGGGCCGCCATCGACGGCGGCGCATCGGTCAACGCTGGAACCATCGACGTGGCAGCCACCGCGACCACGAACGCCGCCACGACCGCCACATCGACGTCGGGCGGCGCGACGCAGAACAGCCAGGACACGCAAGCCTTGCTCCAGGGCAAGGCCAAGACTAGCGACGGCAATGTCAGCGTCGCCGCGGCCGTTGCCCTCACCAACTTGACCCACCAGTCAGAAGCGAGCATTTTGTCGACCGGCACCGTCCAATCCGGCGGCGGGATCGCGGTGACATCAACGTCGTCCGCCGACTCGTCGTCCGCCGCGGACGGGAGCGCGACGGTCAACCCCACCGGCGTCGGGGTCGCCGTGGCGATCAATGACGCCGGGGCGGATAGCGAGGCATTCCTCGGCGGGAACGCGACGGCTGGGTCGGGCGTTACCGTCAGGGCAGTCAATCCCACGACCAACACGTTCATGGCGCAGGCGACGTCGGGCGCCGGCGTCCCCGACGTCGGTGTCGCCGGCGCGCTGGCCATCAACACCGTCGGCGGCAACACCAACCGGGCCCAACTCCGCACCGGTGGCACGCTGGCCGTCGGTGGCGACGTGATCGTGGATGCCGAGGCCGGCTCGACCGCCACGGCAAGCGCCAAGCCCGGCAGCGGTGGCGGGCTCCCGTCCCGGGTCGGTATCGGGACGTCGGTCGCCTTCAACAACGTCGCGAACACGACCGCCGCCGGCCTCGAGGACGACGAAGCGATTACGGGCGCCCACAACGTCACGGTGAGCGCCACGTCGAACGACCAGGCGTCGACTGCCACCCAGGCGGGGCGCGCCGGCGGCACGGCGGTGGCGGCCTCGGTAGCCGTGACCCTGACCGACGACGGGACGAGCGCTCAGATCGGGACCGGGGTGGCGCTGAGCACGTCCGGCAACCTGACGGTCAGCGCCAGCCACACCGGCATGGCGGACGCCCAGGCCGGGGCCGATAGCGCCGGGACCGGCGTGGCGACCGGCGCGTCACTCGGCATCACCGTGTCCAACGACAGCACGACCGCCGACACGAAGCGCGACGCAACCGCTGGCGGTGCGGTGTCGATCACGGCGCAAGCCGGCGGAACCAGTTCGGCGGGGGCCGCGGCGGGGGCCACCGGCGCTGACCCCGGCGCCGCCGGTCAGAAGCCGACCGCTGACCAGCAAATCGCCGACCAGCTTGCGGCGGCGGGGTCGACGGCGGCACCGCCGCCAGCCCAGACCCAGGACGGCAAGGTCGGCGTGGCCGCCGCCCTGGCCGTCAACATCGCCTCCGCGTCGAGCCGCGTCGCCGTGGCCGCGGGCCAGGGCGTCACCGCGGCGGGCGGGTTCTCCCTGAGTGCTGCCAACAACTCGAATGCCACGGCGACCGCCGACGGGTCCCAGACGGCCGGCGCCACCGGCGTCGGTGCCGCGGTCGCGATCAACGTGGCGACGCCCGTCGCCGACGCGGCCATCGACGGCCCGGTCACCGCGGGGGCGGTGACGGCCGGTGCCACGTTGGGCGGCCAGACGGCGGCCACGGCCCATTCCGGGGCCGGGGCCACCGATGTCGGCGTAGCCGGGGCGTTCGCCCTGAACGTCGCGCGAGGCCACGCCCACGCGGCCGTCGGGCCGGTCGGAAGCGTGACCGTCTCCAGCCCCGCGGGCGACATCGTTATCCAGGCGTCCGGCACCACGAGCGATGCGGCGACGGCGGACGGCACCGTCCCGGGCTTTCCCGATGTGGGCGTCGGCGCGTCCCTGGCGATCAACATCCCCGGAAACAGCACCACGGCGGAGGTCAACGGGGCGGTCACCGGCTCCCGTGACGTGACCCTCCTGGCCGACGGCCTTTACACCAGCACGACCAGCGCGCGAGCGGGGGCGGCCGGGGGCACGGCGACGGCGCCCGCGTTGGCCATTGCGGTCACCGGGAACGACACCCTGTCGCAGGTCGGGACCGGGGCGGTGGTCAGCGCCGGACGTAGCCTGCTCGTGCGCGCGCATCACGCCACCGGCTCCGCGACCGACGCGCGGGGCGACGCGTCCGCTTCCGGAGTGTCCGTGGGAGCGGCCGCGGCTTTGAACATCGTCCTCGATAGCGCCCACGCCCTCGTCGCGGGAGAGGTGAGCCACAGTTCGACCCTGGCCGTCGAGGCGGACCTGACCGGCAACAGCTCCAGCGCGTCCACGGCGCGCAGCCGGGGGGCACAGGCGGGCGGCCCGTCGCCCGGCAGCCTGATCGGATCCCTGGTGAGTTTCGTCACGACCTCCGGCTGGCTGCCGATCGCAGTCGTCGTCCCGCCGCCGAAGGCGGCCGACGGCGACGTGACGGTCGCGGCGGCCGTGGCGGTCAACATTGACCAGACGGAGGATCAGGCCGCGATTGCCGTCGGCGGGGACGTGACCACGGATAACCCGCTCGACGTCCGGGCGATCAGCGACGTGGACGCGTCGGCGTTCGCCGACGGGACCACCGCAGACAACGCGATCACGGGCGTCGGAGCCGCCGTGGCGATCAACGTGGCGGGGCCGAGTAGCGAAGCGTCCATCTCCGGCACCGCCGCGGCGCCGGCGGTCACCGTGCACACCGAGATGGGCGGGGACGGCACAGGCACGTACAGCGCCACCGCGCAGTCGGGTGCGGGGGCGACCAATACGGGCGTGGCCGGCGCGCTGGCCATCAACGTGCCCGGCGGCAGCAGCGTGGCCGCCGTCCGGGACGGCGCCAATTTGGCGCTGACCGGAGGCGACCTCACGGTCCACTCCGTTTCTGTGACGCAGAACGCGTCCCGGGCGCTGGGACAGACTTCGCCCAGTGACACGGTGTTCGGCGTCGGCGCGTCGGTCGCGGTCAACGTCGCGGGCCACGAGAGCCGGGCCGAAATCGGCGCGGCGGCCATCACCGGCGCCGGCAACGTCGGCGTGACCGCCACCGGCAACCATGCCGTGACCACCACGGCGACGGCCGGCGCCCACCTCGACAACGGGGCGGCCGCGGCCGCCATCGCCGTCGCCTACTCGGGCAACACGACCAAGGCCGACCTGCTGGCCGGGCCCTCGACGCTCACACTGCCGGGGTCGGTCACCGTCCGCGCAGAGCATGCCGGCGTCGATACGACGACGGCCGACGGCAAGGCACTCCCCACGCAGGCGGGACTCGGCGCCGCCATCGGTGTCGGCATCAACCACGACGCCGTCACCGCGAGCCTCGGCCGCGACGTCAACGCGGGCGGCACGGTCCGAGTCGAGGCCGACACGACCGCCCCGACGACCACCACGGCCACCGCCAGTGCGGCGGGCGGCAAGTCGCTCGCCCTGGCGGTCGGCGAGTTCATCGGACAACAAATCGGCCTAGTGGACCCCAACGCCGGCAACGCCGACAGGGTAAACGTGCCGCTGATCGGGGACACCTTGACCGACGTCAAGAACTCCATCGGCTTGGATCTGCCCGTGCTGGGCGCGGCCGCGGCGATCAGCGCGAACGTCGCCCTGCCGCGGACCCTGGCGGAGGTCGCGGCGAACACTTCGGTCGCGGCAGGGGGGACAGTATCGGTCCTCTCCTCGTCGGGCGGGGATCTTTCCGGCACGGCCGACGCCAGCGCCAAGGACGAGAGCGGGAGTGCTGGTCTGGCCTTGGCCGCCAACTTCGCCGGCGCCAGCACCCGTGCCGCGGTCGGCGACGCGGTGACGATCACGGGGGCTGCCATTGAGGTCTCGGCCGGGGCCGTCGGGCCGCAGGTCATGACCGCCGGAGCGCATGCCGGGGCCGGGGGCGTTTTCGCGGGCGCCGCCGGGTCGGTCGCCCTGAACCTCGGTGGGAACACCACCCAGGCGCACGTCGGTAACGGCGGTCATTTGACTGCAACAAGCGACGTGTCGATTACCGCCACCGGCACGCTCGAAGTGGTGACCCTCGCCGGCGGAACGGCAAGTGGCCTGGGAGTCGGCGTCGGCGCCTCCGTTGCGGGCACGGTGATGCAAGGTCTGACGGACGCATCGGTCGGCGACTCACAGGTGGACGCCGGCCAGACCATCTCGGTGCTGGCCACCGCCCACCGGGGGCTCGTTACGAGTGCGGTCGCCGGCACCGGCGCCGGCCTGGTGGCGTTGGCGGGGTCGATCACCCTGACCTACCTGGCGCCGACCACGACGGCATCCACCGGGGCGGGAACCTTGCTCGACCAGACCGCCCCTCCCAGTGATGCCCAGTCCATTATCGTCCGTGCCGAGGACGACACCGCGGTGCTGAACGGCTCGGGCGTGGTCGCCGGTTCGCTGGCCGCCAGCGGCAGCGCCTCGGTCGACGCCGGCGTCCTGAAGAAGACCACCCAGGCCGTCCTCGGCGGCACGGCTGATGCCGGCGGAAACGTCTTCGTCCAGGCGGTCTCTGACGAGGGTGTCGTCTCGGTCAGCGGCACCGAGGGCCTCAGCTTCGTGAGCAGCATCGCCGGCTCCGGCGGCCTATACCAGCTTCAGGTCACGACAAAGGCTTACGTGGACGGCGGGGCCGACGTCCGCGCCGCCGGCAGCGTCGTGGTCAGCGCGGACGACCACTCGGACGTCCACACCGTCGCCGGCATCGCCGCCGCCGCCGCCGCCTCGGCCGGGGCGTCGGCCGGCCTCGTGTTGCTCGACAAGGACACCGAGGCCTACGTGGACAGCGGCGCCCACGTCACCGCGCTGGGCCAGCTGCCCCCCGTCACAGCGAACAACGGCAGCTTCGCCGTCAACTACGTGCCCGACGTGGCCCACATCCCGGGCCTGGTGGGGTCCCTCGTCGTCGGCGTCCTCGGCTTCGTCTTCGACAACCCGGTGCGGCAGGCGCTCGAAAGCGCCTTCCACCTGAGCGGGGACCTGGCGTTCATCAACGTCACGCCGGTCAGCGCGCCCCCGGAAGACCCCAACCTGTCCATGCGGCGGGACGTCACCCCCGCCACTCAGCCGATCCAGGGCCTGGCGGTCACGGCGACGTCGCGCGACCACGTGGACACGTTCGCGGTCGGCCTGGGGGCCTCGTTCGCGGCGACGGCGACGTTTTCCGCCGGCTCCCTCATCACGGCGAATCAGACGCGGGCGTACATCGGCACGAACGCCGTGGTCAACGGCGACCCGACCAACGCCGGACCCGACCAGGGGGTCCTCGTCGCCGCGGGCAGCGACACGTTTTACCAAGCGGTCACCGGGGCCGCGGCGGTCACGGTCGGGGAGATTCCCCACGTCGGTACGGTCGGGGCGGCGGTCAACCTGGCGCTCCTCGACAACGTCACGGAAGCCGGGATCGGGCCGGGGGCACAGGTGAGCGCGGCTGGCGACATTCAGGTGGCGGCGCTGGCCACCCAGCAGATCCTGGCGTTCGCCGCCGGCCTGGCGAGCGGGGCCGGGGTCAGCTACGCCAACGCCGACGGGTCGATCGACTTCGTCTCCGTTCACAGCGCCACGCACGCGTTCATCGGGGCCGGCGCCGTGGTGAACGCCGGCGGCAACGTCCTCGTCGCGGCGCGGGACGGCACGGGCCTGGACTCCATCGCCGGCGCGGCCGCTCTGGGCTTCGGCCACGCGGGCGTAGGCCTGTCATTCACCACGGCGGTCGTCGGCAAGGATACCCAGGCCTACATCGGCCAGGGCGCGACGGTCAACGCGAAGGCCAACTCGGCCGGCTCGATCGCCGTGCCCGACGGCTCGGTCAAGCCGGCGATCGGCACCGAGATGATCCACGGCGTCGGGGTCGAGGCGCGGTCCAGCGAGGACGTGTTCAGCGTGGCCGGGGCCGGGACGGCGTCGGCCCTGATCGGCGCCTCCGGGGCCGTCACCGTGGCCGTCCTCGGCGTGCACACCACCGCCTTCGTGGACGGGGGGGCCCGGGTGAACGCTGACCAGGCCGGGGCCGCCGGCGTCCAGACGGTGAACGTCTCGGCGGCGGACGACGCCAAGCTGTTCGGCCTGCCGGTCAACCTGTCGTTCGGGATCCTGACCGGCGGGCTCGGCGTCGACATCGGCATCGTAGACGACGACACCACGGCCCGTATCAATGCCGGCGCCGAGGTCCACGCGAAACACGACATCGACGTCCACGCCCTGACCCGCGTCGAGGGCGACAGCTTCATCGCCAACGTCGGCCAGCCCGACGTCCTGGGCCTCAACGTCAGCGTCTCCCTGTATTCGCTCCGTGGCAACTTCCAGGACGCGCTGACGCTTCCGCTTTCGAAGCTGAACGGCCTGCTGGGCACCTCCCTCTCGGACGTCTCCTTGCTACCGCTCTCCAAGCTGAACACAGTCGGGGCGGGCACCGTTCAGGGCACCCTCGACCAGGCGATCGCCGGATTCACCCAGCCGGGAGGGGGTGGGGTGCGCGACGTCATCGGCAACTACAGTGGCTCGCTGCCCGCGAACGGGCCGATCGCCAGCGCCCTCTCCACGGCCACCCCGGCGAACGTTGTGAGTACCGCACTGGCCGGCGGGAACTCCGGGACCGGTACGACCGCCCTGGTGGACGGCGCCACGCTGGAAGCTGGCGGCGACGTACAGGTCACGGCGGCGGAGCGGAGCGACTTCGCCCAGGACACTGCGACCGCGACCGACGTGCTGTACGCCGTCGCCGCGCCGGACCCGGCGCTGGCTTCGATCTACAACGACCGGGCCATCACCAGCACCCGCGACATCGCCGTCGCCTCGGTCAGCGGCAACGCCCACGTGACGGCAGGCCACGACGTCCTCGTCCGCGGCGCCGCCGAGAACGACCAGACGATCACCGCCACCACCGGAAACAACTCGGTCCAGAACACGGTCGGCGCCCTCGTGGACGGCTCGACCGTGACGGCCGCCAACGACGTCAACGTCCAGGCCCATTCGGACGTCTTCGACACAGTGTGGTCAGTCCTTCCTCGCTTCGACGGCCTCCAGTTCAAGGACGGCGACAACGAACTCGGCAGCACGGTCGAGGCGAAGGTCGTCGACGGGTCCCGAGTGGCGGCGGGTGCGGACGTGACCGTGACAGCGACAGACGACGCCACGGCCGTGGTCGTCGGCGACTCCGTTACCATCGGGAAGAAGGGCGCACTCGCCGGCGTGATCCCGGCCGCGGGCATTGCCCTTGCCATCAACGACACCAAGGACACCGTCCGCGCCGCCGTCGAAAGCTCCCAGGTGACGGCAACCGCCGGCGACGTCACGGTGAACGCCACGTCGACCCCGGTCACCGTGGCTGTCGGCCTGGGCATCGTGCAGGCGTCACAGTACGCCGTCGTCGGCGGGTCCATCGCGTTCAACACGACGCAGAACGTGATCGACGCGCACGTCTCGGGCACGTCCACGGTCACCGCCGCCGGCTCGTTGGCGGTCACGGCGAACGACGGCGGAACGACGGTGGCCGTCGGCGGCAACGCCGCGATCGCCGACGGGTTCGGCGCCGTCGGCGCATCCTTCTCGGTGAACACGATCGCCAACCAAGTGACCGCTTCCGTGGACCAGGCCATCGTTGGCGCGCCGACTGTGGAGGTCCTCGTGGACGAGGACGCGGACGTCGTCGCCATCGCGGTCGGTGGCGCCAACGCCAACTCCTTCGCGCTCGGCGGCTCGATCGCCATCAACAGCCTGGGCAACCAACTCGACGCTCGTGTGTCGGGCGGCGCCGACCTGACCGCGACGACCCTGGCACGGGTGCGGGCCAAGGATGACGGGACGATCACCGCGATCACGGGCGAGGCGGCCATAACGACGGGCTTCGGCTCGATCGGCGGCGCCGTCTCGAAAAACGTGATCGGCGACACCTTGACCGCCGAGGTCACGGGCCCCCTGACGGCCGTGTCTGGGCCGGCGGTCGAGGTCACGGCGGCCGACGGCCAGACGATCACCACGCTCTCGCTCGGCGGCGCCGGTGCCAACACCGCCGCGCTGGGCGGCTCGGTCTCCCTCAACACCATCGGCAGCCGGGTGGACGCCCACGCGGCGGCCGGGGCCAGCCTCACCGCCGGCACGACGCTGCTGGTGCAGGCCACGGACGCGCCGGCCATCCACGCCCTCGCCGGGGCGGGGTCCGGGGCCGGCAGTTTCTCCGTCGCCGGGTCCTTCGGGACCAACACCGTGGCCGACATGGTCACCGCCTCCGTCCAGGGCGCGACGGCCTCCGCACCCGGCATCACCGTCCAGGCGGACAGCGGTGCGGACATCTTGGCCATCGCGGGCCAGGGGAGCGGCTCGGGCTCCGTGGCGGCCACGGGCGCCTTCAGCAAGAACGACATCGGCAACACCGTCAGCGCCTCGGTCGGCGGCACCGGCACCGACGTCGAGGCATCGACCGTGCTGGTCTCCGCGCACGACGCCTCGTCGGTTCAGGCGATCATCGGCGCGGGCGTCGGCGCGTCCACCGTGGCCCTCGGCGGCACCATTACCCTCAACACGGTCGGCGGCTCGGTCAGCGCGTTCGTCAGCGGCGGGACCGTGGGTGCGACCTCCTCCGTCACCCTGACGGCCAGGAGCGAGCCGACCATCCTGTCCCTGGCGGGCGCCGGATCCGGGTCGGGCACCGTCGCCGCCGGCAACGCCTTCGGCAAGAATGACCTGATCGTCACGACCGAGGCCTATGTCAGCGGGGGGACCGTCGCGGCCCCGGCGATCAACGTCAGCGCGGCGACGGGCGCCGACATCAAGGCCGCCGCGGCCGTCGGCTCGGGCTCCGGCACCGTGGCCGCTACCTCGGCGGAAACCCTGAATCACATTCGCAACGTTACCCGGGTGCGGATCTTCGGCAGCGCGGCGGTCACCGCCGCCGGTGCGCTGAGCGTGACAGCGGGCGACGACTCCACCATCAAGGCCTTGACCGGGTCGGGGGCCGGGTCGGGAACGGTCGCGGGGGCCGCGGCGATTGGGACCAACGACATCGCCAACCAGGTCCTCGCCCAAATTGCGGAGGTAACGGTCAATGCCGCCGCGGTGACGCTCGACGCCGGGTCGAACGCCGACATTCAGGTCCTCGTGCTCGACGGCTCCGGCGCCGGCACGGTTTCGGGTGCCGCCTCCGTAGCCCTGAACTCCATCGCCAACACGGTCGACGCAGACGTCTCCGGTGGCGCCGACGTCGGGGCGAGTGGCGCGATCCAGGTCACCGCCCACGACGACTCGAACATCTTCTCCAGTTCGCTCACCGGCGTGGGGGCGGGGGTGGTGGCCGTCGGCGCCGCCTGGGCCACCAACGACATTGGCACCGCCGTCCGGTCGTACGTGGACGGGGCCACGGTCCAGACCTCTGGCGGCGCCGTGCAGTTTTCGGCGACCGAGGACGCGACGATCAAGTCCTTCTCGGCCGGCGGCGGCGGGGCCGGCACGGTGGCGCTGACGGGGGCAGTTTCGAGGAACGCGATCCACGGGACCGTCGACGCCCACGCCTCGCACTCGGCGGCTGTCACGGCGGCCGGGGACATCGGCCTGGCCGTCGACGACGCCTCCCAGGTGTTCGCGGTCACGGGCCAGGGCGGCGGGGCGCTGGTGGGGGTCGGCGGGGTGGCCGCCTACAACGAGATCGCCAACCAGGTCGAGGCTTTTGCGGACGGCGCGACGCTCACCTCAACGGGCGGCAGCGTCAACGTCGCCGCCCTGGACAGCGCCGCCACGACCAACATCGCCGTGGCCGGCAACGGCGGCCTGGTCGGCGTGGCCGGCTCGGTGTCCATCAACCTGCTCAACGACTCGGTCGCCGCCTACCTCACGGGCGGCCGCGTGGACGCCTTCGCCAACG
The DNA here is from genome assembly GCA_036406755.1 of Gemmataceae bacterium. GTDB lineage: Bacteria > Planctomycetota > Planctomycetia > Gemmatales > Gemmataceae > DASXAN01. The sequence goes on along the minus strand of DASXAN010000842.1, from coordinate 4,205 downwards.
TCACCGTGCAGGCGACCTACAGCGGCACCCTGAGTACCTTCACCGGCGGCTTCTCCGGCGGCTTCGTGGGCGTCGGCGGGGCCGTCGCCGTGAACCAGATCACGAACCAGACCCGCGCCTACGCGGAATCCGTCTCGGTCGCCGCCCACGGCCTCGGTGCGCCGGCCCCGGTCACCCGGTGGGACCCGCACACCGGTGCCGCGTCCACCGAGGGCGTGCGCGGCCTCGCCGTGATCGCCAGCAGCACCGAGCAGCCGACCATTTCCACGGCCACCCTTTCGGGCGGCTTCGTCGGGATCGGGGCCACGGTGTCCGTCGCGAACGTGAGCGACACGACCGAGGCCTTCCTGGCCGCCTCGTCTGTCAACTCGGCTGCTGACTTCGGCGGCGCAGTCATCGTCCGCGCCCACCAGGACACGGATCTCGGCGTCCTATCCGGCTCGCTGGCCGGCGGCTACGTGGGCGGTGGGCACACGGTGGACGTCGCGCAAATCAGCAACGCGACGCGCGCGTTCATCTCCGACAGCGACGAGTCGGGCAACGACCCGGACGCCGCCCCGTCGGCGGTGTACGGCCGCGACGTCGAGGTGAGCGCGACCTCCAAGGAGCACGTCGGCAAGGTCGTCATCGGCATCGGCGGCGGGCTCGTCGGCGTGGCGGCCACCGTCTCGGTGACCGGCCTGAGCGCCGACACGGAGGCGTTTGTCCGCGACTCCGACGCCTTCTCGCTCGGCGGGCTGCGGGTCCAGGCCGAGGACGCCGCGGACATCGACGCCAAGGTCGGCAGCGGCGCCGGCGGATTCGTCGGCGTCGGCGGTTCGGTGGCCGTGACCACGCTCGACAACGTGGTCCGCGCCCAGGTCCTCGGCGGGCACCTGAACGCGACCGGGGCCCTGGTGGTCTCTGCCGACAGCAATGAGTCGTTGTCCGCGCTGGTCGGGACCGCGGCCGGCGGCGTGGCGGCCGTTGCCGGCAACGTCGTCGTCAGCACCGTCGAGACCACCACCGAAGCGTTTGTCGGCTCGGGCGCACGGGCCGCCCTCATTAACCAGGACCCACGGTTCCAGGCGGGCGGCGCCTTCGCGCCGGGCGCGGGGCAGACGGTACAGGTCGAGGCGGACGACACGGCCCGGCTCGACGACCGGTCCGGCGCCCTCGCCGGCGGCCTGGCCGGCGTCGGAGCCTCCATCGACGTCTCGGCAGTCCGCAACCGCGCGGTCGCCAGCGTCGGCTCGGGGGCGCGGATCAGCGCGGCGGGCGACGTCTCCGTGCTGGCCGGCTCGGACCGCGGCCTTAGCTCCTTCGTCCTCAGTGTCGCCGGCGGGTTCGTAGGCCTGAACGGCTCGGTCGCGGTCGCCAGCCTGGGCGCCCCGATCGACGCCGCGGGCGCGGCCCAGTTCAACCAGCCGCTCCGCGACCGCACGAACCAGGACGTCGGCACGGACGACGTCAGTCCGTACCTAAACTATAACGACCCGCAGGGGACGGCCGGCCGTGCCGCCGCCGAGGTGCAGGCCGTGGGCGGCAGCAGCGTCACGGGGGCCCTCGACTCCGCCGCCGACACCAGCAACAAGGTCACGGCCGCCTTTGTGGCGAGCGGGGACGGCCCCGCGACCGGCGCCGCTGTCACCGCCGGCGGCAACATCACCCTCAGCTCGTCGAACCAATACAACCTGTCGATGACGACGGGCCAGGGCACTGGCGGCGCCGTCGGCATCGGGGCCGGCATCGGCATCGGGCATGTCCACAACACCGTCCAGGCGTTCGTCGGCAACTACGGCCGCCTCCAGGCCGGCGGCGCCGTCACCGTGCATGCCCAGGACCAGCAGAAGAGCGGCCACAGCGAGGTCGACGCCTTCGGCGGCACCGGCGGCGTGGTCGCGGCCAGTGGCATCGTCGGAACCCTGGGGGTGGACACGAACACCGACGCCCACGTCGGCGGGAGCGCCGTCGTGGCTGGGTCGGCCGTCACGGTCGAGGCGGACCAGCAGTCCGACGCCCGGGTTTCGGGCATTAACATCGTCGGCGGACTGGTCGCGCTCGGGGCCGTCGTGCCGCAGGCGAGCGTTACCGCCAACGTCGCGGCCTACGTCGCCGACGGGGCGGCCGTCGGCAGCCCCGGCCAGCCCGCGGGGAGCCTGACCGTCAAGGCCAGCGCCGCCAACGCGGCGACGGCGAGCGCCTTGATGGGTTCGGGCGGCCTGGTCGGCGGCAGCGCCGCAGTTGTCGGCGCCGACGTCACACCCAACGTGGATGCCTACGTCGGCGCCGTCACGGTCAATGCTGGCGGGGCGGTCGCCGTGGCCGCCACGTCGAACAGTTCCGCGGACGCCTCGGCGACGCAACTGGCCGGTGGTCTGGTGGCCGGCGGCGCGGCGGTAACCAGCGCGGACGTCGGTGGCAGTGTCCAGGCTTATGTGAGCAGCGGGGCGACCATGGGCGCCGGCAGCTTGTCGGTCAGCTCAGTCGCCACCGACAACGCCTCCGCCTCCGGCATGGCGCTCGGCGCCGGCCTGGTGGCCGGCAACGCCGCCGTCACCAGTGCCACGGTCAATACCGGCTCCGAGGCCCTCATCGGCACCGCCACCATCACCCTCACGGGCGCCGCCACCGTCTCGGCCAGCTCCGCGGACACGGCCAGTGTCACGAGCGGCCAGGTCGCGGTCGGGGCGGTGGCCGGTGGCGCAGCCGTGGCCGACGCCGACGTTCACGGCTTCACCCGGGCCCACGTGGACGGCGCGAGCATCACGGCGGGCAGCTTGGCGGTCCAGGCCAACTCGACCCCCAGTGTCTCGAGCAGTACCCGCGCCCTTGCCGGGGGCATCGGTGCCGGCCAGGGGAATTTCGCCACCGCGACGGCGGATCCGCAGGTCCGGGCCTACCTCGGCACCGGCACCCATGTCAACGCGTACCGGGCCACGCCAGTGTCCGTCCCCCAGGGGGCCGGACTGCCGGTCAGTCCCCCGGCGGGCAGCCTCTTCCGCATCCTGGCCCCTTCGCCCAACGCGGGTGTGTACCAGTTCGACGGGACGCAGTGGCATCTCATTTCGGTCGGACAAGGGGCGGTGTTCGCGGACAATCTGCCCGCCGGGTCGTTCTTCCAGCTCACGTCCGCCGACGGCCAGTATGGCCCGGGCGTCTACCAGATCAATCACGGCGCGGTGACCGTCACCGCCACCGCGACGCCCCAGGCGACCGCCACCGCGTCCGGGATTTCGGCCGGCGCGCTGGCGGTCGGCGTCTCCTCGGCGAGCACGACCGTGGCCCCCGACGCGGAAGCTGGGATCGGCAGCGCGTCGTCGGTCGTCGCGTCCAGCCTCACCGTGGGCGCCACCGAAGCCCTTCCGGGCAGTGGAGTGTCGGCCAGCTCCTCGGCCACCGGGTCAGTCGGCGGCCTGGTCGGCCTCAACGCCACGATCACGAGCGCGACCGCCGCCGGCACGGTGAAGGGCTACGTCGGCGACGGGTCCGTCATCGTCGTTGACGGGGCGACGTCCGTTTCGGCGACCAACAACACGCACCAGTCGGCCAGCTCGAGTAACGCCGCCGGCGGCTTGGTTGCCGGCGGCGCGGCGGTCGCCGGCGCCAAATCGGTCACGACGACCCAGGCGTTCCTGGGCACGAACGTCCACCTCACCGGCGGCAGCTTGAACGTGAGCGCCTCGGGCAACGACCAGAATAATGCCTTCACGACCGCCGGTTCCGGCGGCGTGGTCGCCGGCGCCGCCACGGCCCCGTCCGTCCATTCCACCGCCAACGTACTGGCCAAGGTGGGCGACGGCGACGTCGTCGATCTGACCCGCGGCGGCACCGGCGGCCTGACCGTGGCCGCCTTGCACGTCGCCGCGGGCGGCACCGGCGTTCAGACGACCGCCATCGGGGCCCTGTCCGGGGCCGGTGCGGTCGCCAAGGACACCGTCGATTCCACCGTCCAGGCCGTGATCGGCGACGGCGCGACCGTGACGGCCCTCAGCAGCAACGTCACGGCCACGAACCGGACCGACCTGGCGGACAATACCCAAGGGACGACGGGTGGTCTCGTCAGCGGCGCAGGCGCGACGAGCGACGTGACCCTCAACCTCACCACACTGGTCACCGTGGGCACGTCGGCCCACGTCGAGGTCGTCGGCGCGACCTCGAACAACGCCGTCATGGCCTTCAAGGCCCTGAACATAGTCAACGCCACGAACAAGGTCAGCTTCACC
>DASXAN010000841.1:0-4158 GCA_036406755.1 Gemmataceae bacterium | reverse complement strand
CCGCTTCCAGGGCCGCGACTTCCGGCTGACGGACGTGGCGGGCAACGTGGTGCCGAAGCTGCTGGCGTGAATCCGGCGAACGGGGTTGCACGGTGGGGGTGCAATGCCCACGGCTTTGCGTGGGCATTGCACCCAGCATCGCGGGTGACGAGTTCGGCCCTGGAGGCGACATGCGCATGTGGTGGTTGCTCGATGCGATAGCCGCCCAGGTCGTCGCCTCACGGGTCGCATCCGTCGCGCGGATGATCGTCGGTTGGCGGTGTGCCTGCGGTCGCGGACGAGTCCGCTGGCACAGCGGGTTCTCCGACTACACCATCCACCATGGGCGGTTAGCACCGAACTGGCGGTCGTTCTGGCGGTGTCGGGCGTGCGAGGGTATCTTCGAGGAGTTCCCTAACGGGTGGCGAGCAGTCATCCCTCAAAAGAGCAAGCAAGTCGACGCCTCCAGTGCCCACGACTGCTTCTGACATTCGTTTGTACTCGGGGCGCTCACGCAACCCCGATCGCCACTCGGTTAGAGGAGCGAGGACAAGTACCGCCACGGTCCGGCCAAACACCGGGACACCCAACCGGTGGAGTACCGCCCGCTGGACGACCGGCTGAGCTTCTGGACGGGCAGGGATTCGACGGCCGGTGAAGCGCGGGCGTTCAAGTGCGGGAGGTGCGGCCCGCTCGCCCTGTACGGCGGCCACCCCTTAGGGCCGGCCGAACGCCGCCGTCACGAAATCTTCGCCACCAGCACCGTGCGGTCGTCGGCCGGCGGCTTGCCGGCCGTGAACGACTCCAGCTCTCGCAGCACCTCCTTCAGCAGGTCCCCCGCCCCCACCGCACAGTTCGCCAGCACCGCGTCCAGCCGCGTCAGGCCGAACGGCTCCCCGGCCGGGCTCTCCGCCTCCGTCACCCCGTCCGTGTAGAACACGATCTGGTCCCCCGGCACCAGCTCGTACCGCCCCTCCGGGTACTCCTCGTCTGGCAGGATGCCCAGCGGCAGCCCGTGCTTGCCGTCCAGCAGCGCCAGCGACCCGTCGCTGCACCGCTTCAGCCGCGGCGGCGGGTGGCCGGCCGAGGCGTGGGCGATCGTCCGCGTCGCCGGGTCGTAGACGGCGTAGAAGGCCGTCACGAACGCCCCCATGTTCGTCGTGTACCGCCCGGCCAGCACCCGGTTGACGTGCTTGAGCATCTCGCCCGGCGGCGTCGGCGGGCCGGGGTACGTGTGGGCGATCGTGTGGGTGACGGCCATCAGCACGGCCGCCGCGGTGCCGTGCCCGCTCACGTCCGCGATCAGGATGCCCCACTTGCCGTCCGGCAGCGGGAAGAAGTCGTAGTAGTCGCCGCCGGCCCGCTGCGACGTCTGGTAGTGGGCGGCCAGGGCCATCGTCGGAATCGTCGGCAGCGGGTCCGGCAAGAGCGACCGCTGCAACGCGGCGACCGTCTGCATCTCCCGGTCCACGGCCTCGTAGGCGGTCTTGACCTGCTCGGCCTGGACGAGGTTGGACGTCGCCCGGCCGTAGAGGTTGTTCACCCACACCATCTGCGGCAGCTCCTCGGGGTCGAACGCGGCCGGCTCGGCCCGCATGACCACGACCATGTTCAGCGCCGCGCCGCGGTCGTAGTGCGGGATGGCGGTGAGCGAGCCCATGCCGGCGAGGTACTCGGCCGCCGGGTCGTCCGGGCTGACGGCCGCGGCCAGGTCGTCGATGATCCGCGGCTCGTCGCCCCAGATCAACTCGGCGAGCAGCCCGCCGGACAGCAGCGGCAGCCGGTCCCGCTCCTTCCACGGGTTGACCTCCTCCGTCCACAGCGACGAGCGGGTGATGCGGAACTGCGGGCGGGACAGGTCGCGGCGGCTCAGGGCCATGAACCGGTCGAACGGCATGAGCTGCCGCATCCGCTGGCCGTAGATGCGCGAGATGACCTGCGGGTCGGTCTGGCGGCTGATCTCGCGCATCGTCTCGACGATGATGGCGAGGCGGTGGCGGGCGTCCAGGGACGCCGAGGTGGCGGTGGTCATGCAAGAATTGTACGCAAGAGGAACGAACCACAGAGGCACAGAGGACACAGAGAGAAGAACCACAGAGAGGATAGAGAGAAATGAAGAAACCAAACACTTGGTCTTTTCGATTCACCTCGCCGGCTCAATGCCGGTGATGTTGACGCTCGGGTGCTCCAGGTCCACCAGCACCGGCTCCCGCCACTGGTCCACGGCCACGTTGCCGGCCTTGTCCTCGGCCTTGGCCCGGATCAGGAACTTGAACGGCCCGTTCTTGCCCACCGTCCACACCTGCACCCCTGACCGGTCCAGCCGCCCGGACAGGCCGTCCGCCGGGATCGGCTTCCAGTCGGCGTCCGCCGGCGGGGCGTCGCCCTTGACCTCGGCGTACTCGACCGTCACCGGCCGGTCGGCGAGGTTGGGGTCGTCGGCCGCCCACTCGATGCGGACGTTCCGCACGTCGTACCCCTGGCCCCGCTGCACCTTCACCTGCACGTGCGGCGACTCGGTGTCCACGACGACGCGGTACCGCGGCGGGTCGCCGGGCCGCGGGTCCGGGTCGCCGATGCCGACGCCGTTGCGGGCGACGATCAGGAACCCGTACTCGCCCTGGGCGGTGGCGTCGAAGATCAGCTTGCCGACGGCCGCCTCCGTGCCGCCGCCGCCCGGCGAAGCCGGCAGTGCCGCGGTGCCGCCGGCCGTGGCGTCCCCGGTCTTGGGCACCTTCGTCCAGGTGCGGCCCTTGTCCTGCGTGTACCAAAGGTCGAACGTCATGCCCGACTGCGGCACCCGGTCGATCCGGTAGCCGAGGCTGATCTTCGTACTCTTGCTGTAGAACACGCCGACCGACGCGCCGGTTTGCGCCGTCGAGTTGCCCGATGTCGTGGACGAGTCGAACGGCCGGCCGTCGGCCGTGAACCCGACCGGGATCATCTGCTCGGCCTCGTTGCCGGCCCGGTCGGCGGCCCGGATGCGGACGTCCATCCGCACGCCGGCGTCCAGCCGCCACGACTGCACCCCGCTCGGCCTGGCCTCGGCGGCCGCCTCCCGCTGCCAGTCGGTGCCGGTGACGCGGTATTCGAGGACGAACCGCCGCGGGTCGAAGTTCTCGTCCCGCACGTCCCACTCGACGGAGACGATGCCCGGCCGGCTGTCGGCGATCTGCCGCAGCGACACGACCGGCGGCCGGCGGTCCACGACCACCTTCAACAGCGGCTGGAGCTGGGTCAGGGCCTCCGGGTTGTGCCGGTCCTGCAGGTCGAGGGTGCGGACGGCGAACCAGTAGGTGCCGTCGGCGCCGAAGACGTACGGGGGGAAGCGGGTCGCGCCGTACGGTGCGGCGGCCGCCTGCCGCCAGTCGCGGGCCGAATCGGTGGAGACGTAGAGCTGGACCTGCTTGATGCGGACGGCCCCGTCGTAGACGAACGGGACGTTGATCTCCGGCTGGCGGGTGTAATGGACCTGGACGTTGGCCTGCTGGGCCTCGGCGGCGGGGGGGAGCAGGAGCAGGGCGGCGACGACCCACCACCGCGGGCGGGGGGCCGGACACCCCGGCGGGTCGAAGTCGGCCATGCCTCGCCCCGCCCCATGGGGCCACCCGGTACGGACCCGCCCCGGGCGCGCCGGCCGGGCGCGGCGCTGTGGGGCTAACGCCTCATCGGCGGAGAATCGACCGGGGGGCGGGGGCGGCTTGAGGAAAATGCGGGCCGCGGGGTGTGGCGCCGCGCGCCCGCGCCGCCACGTCCGGGCTGGCGGCCGAATAACATCTTTTTCTGGGCGGACAAAACCGGACATTCTGGGACATTTCAGGCCGGGCGCTAATGCCATCACCGGTAACATCTTTTCCTGACGCGACAGGAGGCGACATTTGGCGACACGGGCCGCCGGCGGACCGTGGCGGCTCCGTGCGACTTCGGTTCGGATGACGGGAACGCGGACCATGATGGCGCACTCCGGGCGCGACCGGCCTCCGGGGCCGAGAAGCCGGGCCGATTCAAGTATAGTGTATAAATTTACAGATAGAAAGGGCGTGGCCCGGTATTGCCGCCCCGGCACCCGGGTGGCCCGGCGTCCGGGTGGCCGGGGCTGAGTCTGCGAAGCCCCGGTTAGCACTCGCCCCGGGGCTTCGCAGACTCAGCCCCGGCCACCCGTGGTCGTCCGAGCCCGTT
>DASXAN010000840.1:0-2391 GCA_036406755.1 Gemmataceae bacterium | reverse complement strand
GAGGAAGTACACCCGCCCGGCGGCGACGATCGGCGACGCCTTGAAGTTGCCCCGCAGGTGCGGCTGGTTGTCCCACTGCGACTTGCCGGTGGCCGCGTCCACGCAGTTGAGGATGCCGTTGTCCGTCACCCAGAACAACAGGCCGTCGTGGTAGACCAGGCTGGAGCTGTCGGCCGTGCCCTTCGTCTGCTCCCAGACGATGCTCTCCGGCCCGAGCCGGCCGGCGCCGGTCGCGCGGACGGCCACCAGCGGCGCCTTCTTGCCCCGGGTGACGAAGATCAACCCGCCGCCGAGCGTCGGCCCGGTCACCGTCCGCCCGCCGACCAGGCCCGGCAGGTACCAGAGCTGCTTGCCGGTGGCCGGGTCGTAGGCGTCCAGCTGGTTGCCGCCCATGACCAGGAGTTCCTGCCGGCCGTCCACGGTCCGCAACAGCGGCGTCGTGTACGAGTCGGCCTCCTCCTTCGGGGCCTCGGTGTTGCGGAGCGTCTTCCACCGCTGCGCCCCGGTCCGCTTGTCGTGGGCGACGAGGTAGCTATCCACCTTCGCCTTGTCCGGCATGTCGGCGAGCGAGTCCTGCATGCAGACACTGATGACGAGGTCGCCGGCCAGCACCGGGCTGTTGGCGTGGCCCCACCACATGGTGTACGTGCCGTGCTCGGCCTGGAGGTCGTGTTGCCAGAGTTGCTTGCCGGCGAAGTCGTAGGCCGCCAGGTCGCCGTTGCCGAAGTGGAAGACGACCACCTCGCCATCCGTCACCGGCGACGGCGACGCCATGTTATGAATGTCGTTGAACACCTGCCGGCCGCGGGGGTTGCGGTTGCCCCGCTCGCGGCGGGCCACGGTCCCGGAGCCCACTTGCCGGGACCAGGCCACCTTGCCCGAGTCGCGGTCGATGCGGTAGGCCATCAGCTTCTCGCCGTCCTGGCCGGTGGCGAAGATGGCGTCGCCCCAGATCGCGGGCGTACTCGCACCGTCCGGCAAGGGGCACTTCCAGGCGACGTTGGCCGTCTCACTCCACTTGAGCGGCAGGTCGGGTTCGGGGCAGGTGCCGTCGCCGTGCGGGCCCCGCCACTGCGGCCAGTTGCCGGCGGCGGCGGCGGACGCGAGGACGGCGGCGACGGCGGCGGTCAGCCACACGCGGCGGGACATGCGATTCTCCCGGGCAGGGTCGGCGGCGGGGTGGACGGGTGGACGGGCATCATCCTAGGGGCCGCGGCCGGTCGGTGCAACGGCCGGCGTCATGACGGCTTCAGTTCGACGAGTACCTGCACCATCAGGCCGAGCAGCGTCAGCCCGCCGCCGAGCGCGACCAACGGCAACAGCGTCTGCTGGTAGAACGGGAAGTTGTAGACGCCGGCCGCCCACGGGAACGCCGGCGGCGGCGGGGCCGAGCCGCCGCGGGCCAGCCGCATTTCGTACTCGGTCGGCTCCATCCACTGCTTGGGCATCGGTCCGCGCGGCGGGTCCTGGTGCGGCGAGCCTTCGATCTCGTACGGCACGTCATCCAGGTCCGGCGGCCGGCGGCGGGGCGGCGGCTGCTGCTCCGGCGCCGGCCGGTCGTCGTACCGCACGTCGTAGCCGACGATCGGCCCCTCCAATGGTGACATCACCGGCGGCAGCTCGCTCGGCTGCCGCGGCCGGTTCTGCTCGGCCGACCCGGACCACGGGTCGTACGTCGCCGTGGCCCGGACCCGCGGCCGGCGGCGCGGCGCGGGCTGCGGCGGCCGGGCGGCCGGGCCGCGAGTGTGCTCGACCAGGTGCGCCAGCCGGCCGAGCTGGCGGGCGTAGACCAACAGCGCCGCCGCCAGGCCGACCCCGGTCAGTAACACGAACCACGCCCCGCCGGGCGTCAGGAACGTCAGGTACAGCAGCGCCGCGCAGGCCGCCAGGACCGGGCCGCTATGCAGGTAGAACAGCAGCAGCGACCCGAGCCGCTGACCGAGCAGTCGGGCGACCACCCGCGGCGAGAAGAGCACCCACCGTGACGTCCCGCCCATCGACGACAACAGGGTGATTGGGAAGCCGAGCCAGACGGCCGTGGCTGACCCGACGAGAACCTGAGTGGCCGCCCCGGTCCCGGCGTGAGCGGCGGCCACGGCCCGCAGGGCCAGGGCGATCGGCCCGAGCCAGAGAGCCGTCAGCCAGAGCATGTACACGGCCTTCCAGAGCCAGTCGTAGAACGGCTCGTCCGGCCAGACGACTTCGTCGTTGCCGGCCGAGGTCTGCTCGACGACGGTGATGAAGCAGTGGGAGGCGTAGGCGAAGACGTAGGTGCCGATGACCATGGTCGCCGCCAGGAGCGGCACGAACACGAACGGGGAGGCGAGGAGGAGCATGGGGATGGTCCCCGAGGTTAGCCGCGACGCGGAGTCTTCGGCGCGGAGCGCGGAA
>DASXAN010000839.1:0-1653 GCA_036406755.1 Gemmataceae bacterium | reverse complement strand
CCCGCCGCGGCACGGCGGCCGCGCCGCTGCCGCCCCTGAACCCCTGACCGGAGTGACTCGCCCGACGGAGGCGTTGCCGTGCGATTACGACTGACCGCGGCCGCTGTGGCGGTGGCCGTCGCCTTCGCCGGGCTGATCCCGGCCTTCAGCCGCGACGCGGCCCCGGCCGACCCGCTGCCGTCGTGGAACGACGGCCCGGCCAAGAAGTCCGTCACCGATTTCGTCGCCAAGGTGACGAAGGAGGGGACCCCCGACTTCGTCCCACCCGCCGACCGCATCGCCACCTTCGACAACGACGGCACCCTCTGGTCGGAGCAGCCGTTCTACTTCCAGTTCGCCTTCGCCCTGGACCGGATCAAGGCCCTGACCCCGCACAACCCGGACTGGAAAGAGCGCCAGCCGTTCAAGGCCGCCCTGGCGGGCGACATTAAGGCCGTCCTGGCCGCCGGCGAGAAGGGCGTGTTCGAGGTGCTGGCCGTCACCCACGCCGGGATGACCACCGACGAGTTCGACGCGGCCGTGCGGGAGTGGACCCGGACCGCCCGCCACCCGCGGTTCCACCGGCCGTATACCGACCTCGTGTACCAGCCGATGCTGGAGCTGCTGGCCTACCTGCGGGCCAACGGGTTCAAGACGTTCATCGTCTCCGGCGGCGGCATCGACTTCATGCGGCCGTGGACGCGGCGGGTCTACGGCATCCCGCCCGAGCAGGTCGTCGGCTCCAGCGGCAAGACGAAGTTCGAACTGCGACACGATAAGCCGGTGCTGCTGAAGCTGCCGGAGATCGACTTCATCGACGACCACGCCGGCAAACCGGTCGGCATCCACCGGTTCATCGGCCGCCGGCCGGTGATGGCGTTCGGCAACTCGGACGGCGACCTGGAGATGCTGGAGTACACGACCGGCGGCCCCGGCCCGCGGTTCGGCCTGATCGTCCACCACACGGACGCCGTGCGGGAGTGGGCCTACGACCGGCACGCGGCCGTCGGCCGGCTGGACAAGGCGCTGGACGCGGCCCCGAAGTGGGGCTGGACGGTCGTGAGCATGAAGGACGACTGGCGGGTCATCTACCCGTTCGAGAAATAATGGCCCGGGGGGGAATCATGCTCGACAATCTTGACTGGCTGTTCGACGCCGTCGCCCTGATCTTCCTGCTGCTGATCCTCGCCACGCTGATCGTCGGCTTCGTCTGGCTCGGGTCGCTACCCGGGTCGATCGCCCAGAAGCGCCACCACCCGCAGGCCGACGCCGTCACCGCCCTCGGCTGGGTCGGCCTGCTGTTCGTCTTCCTCTGGCCGATCGCACTCGCCTGGGCGTTCGTCCGGTCGCCGGGCGCCGCGGCCCCGGTCGGGAAGGAGGTGATAGTATGATCTTCATCATCACCCTCTCCTACGTCGTCCTCGTCTGGCTGATCTACTTCCGGCTCCGGCTGCTGCCGTTCAACCTCACGAACAAGATCGGCGTCGCCCTGGTCGGGGTGACGGTCATCTTCGGGCTGGTCCTGGCGACGAACTACTGCCACCCGCACTCGTCGGACGTGCGGGTGATGCGGTACGTCATCCCGGTGGCCACGTACCTGCCGAAGCCGGCCCAGGTGATCGAGGTGCCGGTGCAGCCGAACGTCCCGGTCAAAAAGGGGGAGGTGCTGTTCCG
>DASXAN010000838.1:0-4210 GCA_036406755.1 Gemmataceae bacterium | reverse complement strand
CCCCCCCCCCCCCCCCCCCCCCCCCCCCCCCCCTCGCCCTCAACCTGATTGGAGGAATCAACCGTGTTGAACTTTCGCCGCATCGCACTCCTGGCCGCCGTGCTCGCCGCCGGCGGCCCCGCGCGGGGCCAGTCGGTCAAGCTGCCGGAGACCGTCGCCGGCAAGCCCGGCGCCTGGATCGTCGTCCCGGCCGAGGCGGACGGCGGCCCGGTCCGCTGGTACCTGCCGGACCCGGGGCTGACCGAGGTGCCGCTCGCCGCCCTGTTCGGCGACGACTGGGCCGCCCACGCCCGGGGGCGGGTCTTCACCGCCGAGGTGCCCGGTCGCCATCGCGTGGTCGCCTACTGCGGCAAGGGGGACGCGGCCTCGCCGCCGGCCGTCTGCACCGTCGTGGTCGGCGAGTCGCCCGCCCCGCCGGCGCCGACCCCGCCGAGTCCGGCGCCGCTGCCCGGGGCCGGGCTGAGGGTGCTGATCGTGTACGAGACGGCGGAGCTGTCCACGTACCCGAAGGACCAGCTGTCCGTCCTCTACGGGTCGGCCGTCCGCGGCTACCTCGACGCGCACTGCGCCAAGGGGCCGGACGGCAAGACGGCCGAATGGCGGATCTGGGACCAGAACGTGCCGACCGGGGCGGAGGCCAAGGTCTGGCAGGACGCGATGTCCCGCAAGCGGGACAAGCTGCCGTGGCTGGTCGTCAGCAACGGCGCGTCCGGCTTCGAAGGGCCGCTGCCGGGGACGGTGGGCGAGACGCTCAAGCTGCTCAAGCAATACGGGGGGGACTGAGTCATGGCGAACGAACCGGTGCCGCCGGGGTATTCCACCGGCCTGATCCCGCGGAACTACGCGACCCACCCGGTCGGGTGTTACGCCTTCGCCCCGGAGTTCCCGGCCGCGGAGCTGGTGGACGAGGGCGAGTGGGCCGACCGCCTGGCCGAGAACCGCAAGACGAAGTCCGGCCTGCTCGACCTGCGGAACGACCACTACGAGACGCTCAAGTCGCTCGACCAGGACGGCCTTGGACTTTGTTGGAGTTTCAGCACGACCAAGGCCGTGATGTACACGCGGGCGCTGATGAACGAGCCGCCAGTGGTTCTGTCGGCGTGGTACGTCGCCGGGCGGATCAAGGACTGGCGGGACGAGGGCGGGTGGGGCGCGGCGTCGCTCCAGTTCGTCGTCGAGACCGGCGTGCCGGCGCTGGAGAAGTGCCCGCGGTACAGCCGGTCGGCCGTCGCGGCGGACGCGGAGGTGAACGCCGCGCTGCACAAGGTCACGGAGTGGTGGGACGGCAGCGACGACCCGCGGCTGGCCCAGAGGCAGCTCGTGTCGATGCTGCTCAAGCGGGTGCCGTGCGTCGTGGACCTGAACGACATGGGCCACTCGATGTGCGCCATCGACATCGAGAGCCTGAACCCGCTGCGGATCATTTACGACAACTCGTGGGGCGAACAGGGCGACCGCGGGCTGTACGTCGGCCAGGGCGCCCGCGCGCGGCCGGACGGGCTGGTCGTCCCGCGGGTGTCCGTCCCGTCGTCCGTCTGATTCCTCGTCCGAACCCGGCACGACTCCATCCAACCTGGAGGTTTCTCATGTACCTTTCCACCCTGGCGATTGTCCTCGTCGTCGCGGCCGAACCGCTTCCGCAGAGCACGCTGCGGCTGCCGCAGACCACCCTCGATTGCCCCTGCCCGGCCGGCGGCCCGTGCGCGTGCGGCCCCGGCGGCTGTCCGTGCGGCTCGGCCTGTCGCTGTCCCGCTTGTCCCGGCACCAAGCCCTCGAACGGGATCGCCCCGACCGCCGACGACGCGATCCGGTCGGCCGCCGCGGCCGGGTGCCCGCTGATCGCGTTCGTCAACCAGCCGGCCCGGTCGGTGCCCGGCGCCGTCAGCTACCGGGCCGACCCGCGGGCCGTCGCGGGGCCGTGGACGTGGGCCGGGTCGGCGACCGGCGGGACCTACCTGCCGGCCGGGGCCACGGACGCGGAGTTGCTCTCGGCGGCCGCGGCCCACCTGCCGCGGCGGATGCCGGTCGGGCCGCCGGCCGTGTTCGGCTGCCCCGGCGGCGTGTGCCGGTGAGCCGCGGCGGGGAAATGTTGACGATTGCTTGAATATGGAAATGACCGAACGTCCGATAAAGCCCTTTTCCTCCCGCGGGGCACCGCGGTATGATTAGGACGGAATTCGAGGGACGCTCGGCGGTCGCCCGCCGATCATCCCGGCGACGTCAGGAGGGCACGGCCGATTTCCCTGCGATCGCGGTGGCGGGCGCTGGCGGGTGCGGCGGCCGAGCTGCTCAAGACCCTGACCCGCCCGGCCCGCGACCGGGCGCCCCGCGCCGGGCCGGCCGCGACGCCGGCGGCCAAGCCGCTGCGGCCGCTGGTGCGGCTGCGGCTGACCGACGAGGTTAGCCACAGCCTCTTCGACGAGTACGCCGCCCACCGGGCCAGCCCGCGGGGCGACGAGGAGACGGGGTGGGTGCTGCTGGGGTTGCGGGAGGGCGACACCGCCCTGGCCCTGGCGACCCTGCCGGCCGGGGCCGGCCGCGAGGCCGGCCAGGCGCACGTGCGGTTCAACAGCTCCGCCCAGGCGCTGGCCAGCCGCGTCGTCCGCCAGCACGACCGGCGGTTGACGTTGCTCGGCGTCGTCCATACCCATCCCGGCAGCCTGCGGCACCCCAGCGACGGGGACTTCCGCGGGGACAGCCGGTGGGTCGGCCAGCTCCGCGGCGGCGAGGGGGTGTTCGGCATCGGCACCAGCGACGCCCGCCCCGGGCCGACCGACGCCGTCGCCTGGCAGCCCCAGCCGCACCGCCAGTGCCTGGGGGACCTGTGCCTGTCCTGGTATGCCCTCGGCCAGGGCGACCGGGCGTACCGGTCGGTGCCGGTCGAGGTGACGCTCGGCCCGGACCTGGCGAAGCCACTGCGGCCGGTGTGGGGGCAGGTCGAGGACCACGCCGAGCGGCTGGACCGGCTGGCCCGGCAGCAGGCCCGGGTGGCGTTCGGCGTCCTGCCCGGGCGGAAAGGGCCGGCGCTGGCGGCGGAAGTTCCGCTGGCTGACCCGGGGCAGGCGGTCCGAATTTTGCTTGAGGGAAAAGAGGTGCGGTATTATCTGGTCCGCGACGGCGAGCCGTTCGCGGCCGACATCGGCGAGGCCCGGGTCGATCAGGGGTTCTACCTGCTGTTGGCCGAACTTGCAGCCCGCGACTAGATCGGTGTTTGGTTCGGTTCGGTTCGCAACCTGGCTAGGAAGGGAGAACGATCATGGACTTCCGCCCCCTCAACGACACCGAACGGCGCTCGCTGATCACCGCCCTGCGCGGCAACGCCGACCGCGGGACGGCCATCCTGATGGACCGCCGCGACACCAGCTTCGTCACCACCGCCGACGAGGTGACGGACGAGGAGGTCATCAACGCCATCAAGTCGGTGCCGTGCCACTATTGATCAGAAGTCAGAGGTCAGAAGTCAGAGGTCAGACGGGCAAACGCCCCGTTCCGGCTTCTGACTTCTGGCCTCTGACTTCTGACCTCTGACTATGGGCCTGCTGGACAGTGAGGCCGGCAAGCGGCGGCTGTTGAGCGTTGAGATCCCCGTGATCGAGCGCTACAACGACGGCCGCGACCCGGCGTTCAAGATTCAGATCGTCCGCCTGGGCAGCACGCTGGTCCTGCGGTACCGGCTCAAGCCGGCCCACAACGTCTACCAGCTGGAGACGCGGCTGCTGTCCAGCTACCCGACGGTGCCGCCGGAGACGCGGGTCGTCACCCCGCTGAAGCACTGCCCGCACCTGCTGGAGGGGCAGACGCTGTGCCTGTGGCGGCAGGGCTCGACCCGGGCCACCAGCCGCTGGGACCCGTCCCGGTTCAGCTGCATCTTCGCCATCCAGGCCGCCTGGCGGTGGCTGGCCTGCTACGAGATCTGGCACGACACCGGCGAGTGGCCGCTGCCGGAAGCGAAATAGCAGGATTCAGGAGCCAGGATTCGGGATTCGGGGAGACCGAGCCCGGCTCCTGCCTTCGCCCTGAATCCCGAATCCTGACTCCCGAGTCCTGATGATGCACCTCTTCCAGGTCGGCGCCGGCAGCGGCGGGATCGTCGTGCTGGACCTGCTCGCCCGCGACCCGCGGGTGACCCGGGTCACGCTCGTCGAGCCGGACGTGTACAAGCCGCACAACGTCCACCGGCACGTCTTCCCGCCGGCGGCCGTGGGGCGGG
>DASXAN010000837.1:0-1583 GCA_036406755.1 Gemmataceae bacterium | reverse complement strand
CGCTCCCACAAGGGGAGAGGGGGGAGAACTGCCAAGGGTCTTTTTGAGTTCTCTCCCCCTCTCCCCTTGTGGGAGCGGGGTACCCGCGCAGCGGGTCGCCCGGGGGGTGAGGGGTTAGCGTGACAACCATCAATTCCCTCTACCCCTGCAACCGCATCTCCCGCCGCGGCTTCCTGCACCGCGCCGCCGGTGGCTTCCTCGGCGCCGCGCTCGGCGGCCTGTGGGCCGAGGCCGGCGAAATCCCCGACGCCATCCTCGGGCCGCACTTCGCCCCCAAGGCGAAGTCGGTCATCTTCCTATTCATGTGCGGCGGCGTCAGCCACATCGACACCTTCGACCCGAAGGGCAACCGGTGGGCCGGCAAGCTGATCGACGTCGTCGGCTTCGGCGACAACCTCGCCCCGATGAAGCGGCCGGTCATCCCCTGCCGGCGGACATTCACCCCCTACGGCAAGTCGGGGATTCCCGTCTCCGACTGGTTCCCGCACGTCGGCGGCGTCATCGACGAGATCGCCGTCGTCCGGTCGATGTGGTGCCACGAGAGCAACCATTTCCCGGCCGTGATCGAGACGTGCACCGGCCACCGCGGCCGGCAGTTCGACCACCCGACACTGGGCAGCTGGGTGTCGTACGCCCTGGGCACGGCCAACAAGAACCTGCCGACGTTCGTGAACATTGGCCGGCCGTCGTCGCCGGTGCAGCTGACCGGCGGCTACCTCGGGGCGGCCGTGGCCGCCACCCCGTTCCAGCCGGGCGACACGCCGATCCCGGACCTGCGGCCACCCGCCAGCGTGGCCGCCGCCGAGCGCGACCGGCAGATGCGGGCGCTGGATGACCTCAACCGCGAGTTCCGCGACACCTACGCCGTCAACTCCGACATCGCCGCCCGGGCGAAGGCGTATGAGCTGGCCGCCCGCATGCAGCTGGCCGCCCCGGAGGCGGTCGATTTCGCCAACGAACCCAAGCACGTGCAGGACCTGTACGGCATCGGCGCGAAGGAGACGGACGACTTCGGCCGGCGGCTGCTGCTGGCCCGCCGGCTGGCGGAGCGGGGCGTGCGGTTCATCCAGGTCTGCCACGCCGGCGGCGGCAACGGCGGCTGGGACGCCCACGGCGACATCGAATCGCACGGCCCCCTGTGCCGGGCGACCGACAAGCCGATCGCCGGCCTGATCCGCGACCTCAAACAGCGGGGCATGTTGGCCGAGACGCTGGTCGTCTGGTCCAGCGAGTTCGGCCGCAGCCCGTGGTCGCAGAACACCACCGGCCGCGACCACAACCCGCGGGGCTACACCGTTTGGCTGGCCGGCGGCGGGACCAAGGGCGGGACGGTCCACGGCGGCACCGACGAGGTCGGCTTCCGGGCGGTCCAGGATCGGCACTACTACAGCGACCTGCACGCGACCGTCCTGCGGCAGCTCGGGCTGGACTGGAAGAAGATGGAGGTCCAGTCGATCGGGCGGACGATGAAGCTTGTGGAGGAGGGCGACGGGCCGATCGCCGCGGTCCTGGGCTAGGGCGCCTTTCGCATCCGTGTGGCGAGCGGCGGGGCTTGTCCCCGCCGTCTTCAAATCTCAGAGACA
>DASXAN010000836.1:0-2701 GCA_036406755.1 Gemmataceae bacterium | reverse complement strand
TGGTACGACGCCGACCTGACGGCGTTCGCCGTCTTCCTCGGCGACCGCGACCTGGCCCGGCAGGTGGTCGAGACGGCGAAGGCCAAGCGGGTCGCCCGCCAGATCGAGCCGAACGGGTCGATGCCGAAGGAGCTGGACCGGACCAAGTCGCTGGACTACACGCTGTTCAACCTGCAAGCCCTCTCCCACCTCGCCACCCTGGGCGACCGGGTCGGCGTGGACCTGTGGCGGTACCGGACGCCGGACGGCCGGGGGATGCGCAAGGCGCTGGACTACGTCGTCTCGTACACGACGGACGACCGGCCCTGGCCGGGGGAGCAGATCACCGACCCGCACCTGGCCAACCTGCGGACGCTGCTGCGGCGGGCGGCCGCGGCCTACGGCGCGCGGTCGTACCTCGACGTACTGCCCAAACTCGCCGACCACCCGGACGCGCCGCTGGACCTGCTCCTTTACCCACCGCCGGGTTAGAGCGGCCGACCGAGTTCGCCGCGGCGGGCCAGGAACGCCGTGCCGCACTCCGGGCAGGTGACGGTCAGCGGCGCGAGCCGGTCCGGCGACCCGTCGCCCGGCCGGGTCAGCGCGTTGCCGATCCACGGCAAAAACTCTTCGAAGAAGTACCGGCCCCACATTGCCAGCCGGCGGACCAGTTCATCCGCATTGCCCCGGACCTGAACCGAATGCGGGCCGAACCGCAGCTCGTACCCGCCGCCCTTGCTCGTCGGCAGCGGCCGGGCGTCGATCCGCGCCGGCCACTCGTACAGCAGGGCCTCGCCGACGATCAGCCCGCGGCCGCAGGCGAGCAGGTGAACCGGCTCCCCCCCGGCCGGCAGCGGCTGGAACAGCAACAGGTCCGGGGCCGTCTCCAGGTGCTGGCCGCCCAGCATCGGATAGTTGGCCAGCTCGAACACGGTCGCCGCCGGGCCGCACTGCTGCCACGGCCGGGTCGGCCGCAGGTCCCAGAGCAGCCGCAGCCGGGCCAGGCCGTCCGTGTCCTCGACGTTCAGCACCCGCCCCAGCCCCGGGACGGCCCGGCCAAGGGCGTGCAGGTCCCACACGCCCAACCCGTCGGCGAACGCCCGCGCGGTCAGTAGCACCCGCAGCCGGGCCCGCTCGCCGCGGGTCCAGCCGGCGAACAGGTCATCCGTGAGCAGCAGGTCGGCGGTGGCGGGGGACCAGGCGCTGGCCAGGCACGGCCGGACCGCGTCGGCGACCGCCAGCACGGCGTCGCCATCCACCGCCGCCGCGTCCGCGATCTGAAGGCGTTTCAGGGCGATGACGTGAACCGGCCGGACCGGACCCGTCCGGGACGCCTCGCGCACCTGCTGTATCACCCGCTTCAACGGCCGCTCCCGGATTCGAGCATCGCCGCGGCCGACGCTCGATACGGCGAGCGCCGCGAGGAACTCGGCGCCGGCAGCGTCGGAGCCAACGGCGAGAAGGCGGGGGACCAGAAGGCGCCAGGCGTGATCAATGACCCGGTCCGGTCGATCGTCCGGCTCGCCGGAACGCAACAGGACAGCTAACCCGAGTGCGGCGAGCAGAGCGCACGTCGTCCCCAGCAGCGCCCAGTGTGACGGCAGCAGCGCGGCCAAGAGCACGGCGAGGACGATCAACGGAACGGCCGCCAGCCGCGCCTGCCGCGGTTTCGCCGTTCGTAGTCCCGGCTCGGAGCCGTCAAACAGGATGCCGCCGGGCGTCTCGATCCGCAGCCATGAACCGGATCGGTGCCGAGTCAACTCCAGTACGAAGCCGTGTCCCGAGAGCCGGCCGTGAGACAGGGTCAGCGGTGTGAAGTCGTCGAGCGAAGCAACGGCCGCCGCGTCGAGCGGGACGGCGGTGTAACAGTGTGGACACAGGCCGGCCCGGCGGCGGGCCGCGTCGCCCCGCAGGGCGGCCAGGGAATCGTCGTCGCGGCCGCCGCGGCGGAGCAGTTGGCGGTGGGCCGCTGCGACACTGCCCTGGGGGCCGGCCACCCAGTGGTCGATCAACCGCGCCGGCGAACGGACGTGGCGGCCGTCGAACAGCAACCGGTGGCGGTCCCACAGGTGTCGGCCGAGCGCCGCTCGCGGGAGTCTGGCCCGACACCTTGGGCAGGCGACCGGCAGCCGGGCGGCCAGTCGGGTGGCGTAGCGCTCGAACAACCGGCGGCGGCCGGTGAACCGCTTCCGCAGGATGCTGCGGCGGTTGACGAACCGGGCCCGGCCGTAGCCGGCGGCGAAGTCACGCAACACCCGTCCGGCCGCGGACCGCGGCGCCTTACGGACGAGCGCGGCGGCGGCCGCCAAGCGGACCCCGGCCGGAATGCGGCGGTCGCGGAGCAACGGCCGCAGCCAGTCCGCCAGGGCCGGCTCCGGCACGCGGGCGGCCAGCTCTAGGGCCAGCCGGCGGTGGTCGGGGTCGTCCTCGCCGCCTAGGAGGCGGAGCAGGCGGGCCGCGAGGCCGTCGGCCCCGACCGCGTCGGCGGCGGCGGTCAGTGCCCGGCGGCGGGCGGCGGCGTCGGCGGCCTCGGTCACGGCATAGAGCCGGTGGAGCAGGTGCGGCGCGTCCCGGGCGATGCCCTCGCGGTGCAGGATCGGTTCCAGGTCGGCCCACGCCATACCGTCAGTCTGGCGGCCGGGCCGGCGCGGAGCAAGGCGGTTGGCGTCGGCGCGGATACAATGGCGCACCAATGCCCGCCGCGAGAGGTGCCGCCATGATC
>DASXAN010000835.1:0-1970 GCA_036406755.1 Gemmataceae bacterium | reverse complement strand
CAACGGCGAACCCGCCGCGGCGTTACCGGTTTCCTCACTCCTCACTCCTCACTCCTCACCCCTCACTGAGCGGCGGGCCGAGCTCGACGCCAAGCAGGACCGCGTCGCCGCCCTGCTCGGCGAGGTCGGGGCCGAGGGGCTGCTGCTGCTCGACCCGGCCAACATCGCCTGGCTGACCGGCGCCCCGCTCACCGCCAACATCCCCGACCCGGCCGACTGGCCGGCCCTGTACCTGACCGCCACCGCGCGGTGGCTCGTCTCCGCCAGCACCGACACGCAGCGGCTCTTCGACCAGCACCTCGACGGCCTGGGGTTCCAGCTCAAGGAGTGGCCGTGGAACTGGGGCCGCGACCGCCTGCTGGCCGACCTCCGCCAGAACCGCCGCGTCGCCAGCGACCGGCTGCTGCCGGAAACCGTCCCACTCGGCCCGACGCTGCGGCGCCTCCGCTGCACCCTGACGCCGGCCGAGCAGGCCCGGTATCGCGCCCTCGGGGCCGCCCTCGCCCACGCCCTGGAGGCGACCTGCCGCAACCTGGAGCCGGGCCAGACGGAGGAGGAGGTGGCCGGGCAGCTGGCCCACCGGCTGCTGCACCACGGCATCCAGCCGGTGGCGCTGGCGGTGGCGGCCGACGGGCGGGTGGCGCGGCACCCGCGGCCCGGCGTCACGACGGCGGCGGTGCGGTCGTCGTGCCTGATCGGTGCGGTGGCCGCCCGGGCGGGGTTGCACGTCACCGCCGGCCGCACGGTCTTTCTCGCCCCGCCGGACGACGGCTTCCGCAAGCAGTACGACGCCGCCTGCCGGATCATGGCCACGCTGGCGGCGGCCGGGGGGCCGGGGACGGGGGCCGCACCGGTGCTTCAGGCGGCCGAGCGGGTGGCCCGGCTGAGCAGCCACGACGACGCCTGGCGGGCCGGGCCGGCCGGCCACGTCACCGGCTGGCTGCCGGTGGAGCGGCCACTGCCGCCGGGCAACCCGCTGGTGCTGGAGGCCGACTGGGCGGTGACGTGGCGGGCTGGCGTCGGGGCCGCTCTGTGCGCCGACACCTTCCTCGTGGCGGGTTCGCCGGCCTGCGTGACGCCGCCGGAGCCCGGTCTGTGGCCGGTCAAGCGGGTCAAGGTGCTGGAGATGACGGTGGACGTGCCGGACCTGCTAGTGCGGGCCGGTGGCTGACCCAAGCCGCGGCGGTCAATCGGACGGCCGCCGCCAGTACCAGAGGCCGAGAACGGCGAGTACGGCGAACGGCGCGGCGAGAAGCAGCACCCTCCACAGCCACCAGACTGTCTTGAACTCGTCTCCGGACGCCGGGATCAGGCCGACGGCTTGCACCGCCGCCAGCAGAATGACCACGGTGTTGAGCTTCCGGCTCTCGACCGCCTGGTAGTAGTCGTCCGCGGCGTCCAGACTGTCGAACATGACGGCCGTCCGGCGGAGCGTCGCCCGGTAACCGCCGAGGTCCATTTGCGCCTGAACTTCGTGCCGCTGCCCGCCTCGGGCGAGGGCGAAGGTCAGCGGGCCGCGGGCGGTTCGGAACGGGCTCTCCGTGACGGCCCTCGCGAAGTTTCGGCGGTTGATGCGGACCGCCCGCAGCTCCCGCTCGACGCCATCGATCCGGTTGAGGAGTTCCCACCGCAGCGTCGTCAGCCGGTCGTTCAGGGACTTCAACTCGGCCAGCGGCGCCCGGGCCGGGTGGATGTCGTCGAGGGTCCGCCCGAGGACCTTCTCTTTCTCCCGCAATTCGGCGAGCAGGTTCCGCAGCCGGTCGGCCGAGTTGCGGAGCTTCAGGTGGTACAGGGCCAGTTCCGGCAGGGTGACCAGGAACGGGAACGCGGCCCGGGGGTCGTTCGGCCCGCCGACGAAGGCCGCGTCCAGGGCGGCCGCATCGCCGACACCGGTGCGGCGGGGCCGGCCCACGAGGCCGCCGACAGGCGTGGCGTGCGGCGTCAGCGGGTCGGTTCGGGACGGGTCGGCC
>DASXAN010000834.1:0-3934 GCA_036406755.1 Gemmataceae bacterium | reverse complement strand
AAGATTCCTCGCTGGCGCTCGGGCTCGGACGGCCCCGACGATTAGGCGCGGTTCGTCAATCCGCGCCCGGGGCAATGGCCCCGGTGACGCGGGCCGGCGTCAACGTCGACGGCTGGTCGTTCATCCAGATCCGCCGCCAGTCGGCTCCGGCCTGCCGCAGATCTTCGGACTGGTTGATCAGGGCGTTCATCCGCTGGTGCGGGTCGCTCGGGTACTGGTTGAACAGGCACCCGGCGTTGCCGACGGTCGCCGCCATGCCCGCCAGAAGAAGCAGCCGCCGCATGATCGGCCTCCCTGCCGCTGGTCCGCCCCCCGCCCCCGCGGGCAGGCCCGTCCTCCCCCCGTCCGCGACGGCCCCCGCCGGCCTGTGCCGGCAGACGCGCCGCGGTACCGGACTGAGCCGGTCACTTGCTGTGATCGGCCGGCCCCTACGGAAACTTGAGCAGTTCTGGCGCGACCCGCACCGGTGCCCCAGTCGGCCGCGGCCGGGCGTGAAAATGGAGAAGGGACGCGAATGCGGCAGACCGGGGCGGGTGGCGGCGCGGCCGGCCCCGCCCCGGTCGATGAGTCAGACGGACGCCGGGGCCGCGGTGTTGGCGGCCACGCCGGCGGTCATGGCGCCGTCGGTGTGTTCGACGCCGTCGGAGTCGGCGGACGGCCGGCCGGCGCGGGTGCGGCCGCGGGGTCGGTCGGGGACGCGGGCCATGAGCCGGACCCGTTCTTCCATCTCCTTGCCCGGCTGGAAGGTGACGACGTTCTTCGGCTCGACGTCCACCTTGGCCCCGGTCCGCGGGTTCCGGGCCTTGCGGGCCTTTCGCCGCTTCACTTCGAAGACGCCGAAGTTCCGCAGCTCGATCCGCCCTTCCTCGATCAGCGTCTCGACGATGGCGTCGAAGGTCCACTGAACGATCTCTTTGGTCTTGAGCTGCGTCAGGTTGGCGCGGTCGGAAATCTGCTTGACGATTTCTTTCTTGGTCACGTCCGATCTCCCGTGGCCCGCAGGGCGTCGCGTCGATGACCCGTGGATGGGTGTAAGTCTAAAAAGCGTAACGGGTAGAGTCAAGTAGATTCCGTCACATTCCGGCCCGTCGACCGGAACTGCCGTGGGCGGGACTCGAACCCGCACGAGCCGTACGGCTCAGGAGCTTTTAAGGCTCCAGCGTCTGCCATTCCGCCACCACGGCCGCGCGGAGCCGGCCCTCGGCAGGGACGGCCTGGTGCGGGTGGCGGTTCGGCGGGCCGCCGGGCCGATCACCACCGGTACGCTTCTTGTACCGACCGGCGAGCCGGACTGCAACCGTCCGGCCGGCGGATTTCCCCCCCCGTCAACGTATCCGCACGCGACCCGACCGGCCCCGCGCCCGGGTCCGGCGCGGTCGTGAGGCCGTCCGATGTCCCTCGGCGGCATGTCCGGCATGGCGAGCCTCGGTCGGGTCCGTGGGAGTATGCTAGCCTACCCGACCGGCCGGCCGCAGTCCAGCGGCAGGTCGTGCCGATTCGCCGTCACCCGGCCGCGGCCGGGACGGCGGCCGGCTCGCCCGCGTCGTCGGCCACGCCGAGGGCGCGACGAAAGGCGGCGGCCCCGGCCGTCGGCCGCAGCCGCATGGACACGGTCCCGGCCGCGGCCGCGTAGTCCTTGAACCGGGCCGGGCCGACCAGCTCCCGACCGACGAACCCGCCGACCAGGCCCAACACGACCCCGACGGGGATCAGCAGCGCCCCCAGTATGAACAAGTCCTCGGCGTCGAGGAACGGTGCCGCGAGCAGGACGGCCAGCAGCCCCGGCGCGGCCCCGACGCCCAGGCCGATCAGCACGGCCCGCCGCCGCCGGCCGTTGCGATCGGCCTGGCACGTCTGGCACAGCGGCACGTCGATGCGGACCGCGTGGGTAGGGTCGAGCGTGTGTGGGATGGCGTCGCGGGTGACCAGGCCGCAGCCGACGCAGACCGGCGGGAATGGGAGCCGGGTCAGCCGCACGCGGAGCCAGCCGCCCGGTTGGGCCGTCGCCGGCGGGGCGTGGGCCGGGTCGGCCGCGGCCCCGTTGGCCAGCACCATCCGCCCGTCGCCCAGCTGCCGGCCGAGGTGCAGCAGCAGCTCACCCAACTCGGCCAGCTTCACCTCGTACAGGTCGGCCAGGGCCACCTGGCCCTCGACACTGCCGACCAGCGGCTTGGTCTTGACCTCGGCGGCCGGGCGGGCGGTCACGTTGCCGTCCGCGTCGGTCAGGGCGACCGGCGTGCCGTCGTTGGCCGGGAGGATGACCCGCTTGTGATCCGGCTGGTACGGCGACCCGACCGCCTGGAACAGTCCCCACGGGCAGAACACCGACCGGCCGCGGTGGACGAACTCGACCCCCTCCGGGCGGAGAACGGCCGCGCCGCCGCGGAGCCAGCGGACGACCAGGCCGGTGGCCGCCGCCCCGCTGACGAGCACCCCGATTCCGGCGGCGAGGAAGTACCACGGCTCGACCCGCTGGTTCCGCGGCCGGTCCATGGCGGCCAGGGCGAAGCCCACCAGCACGACCCCGGCGACGATCGCCCCGAGGACGGTGGCGACGGCGTACGCCTTCCGCGGGCCGATGACGACTTCGCCGTCGGCCAGGGCGGCCTTCGGGTCGCCCCGCAGCCGCGGGAAGTCGGGGACGACCGCCCGGACCGGCTTCTGCAGGTTGCGGTCGATTGCCAGGATCGCCTCGATCAGCAGGATCAGGCCGTGTTCCATGCGCCCCACCGGTCATCACGCCCACCCCGGGCCCGGGGTGGGCTTTCTAGAATGTTCGCGTGTCAGTCACCCGCTATTTTGCCACGTGTGCCCGCGGACTGGAACCGATCCTTGCCGACGAGTTGCACGCGCTGCAGGCCCGCGACGTCATACCCGGCCGCGGCGGGGTGGCGTTCGCCGGCGGCCGGGCGCTGTTGTACAAGGCCAACCTCTGGCTGCGGACGGCCGTGCGGGTTCTGCGGCCGGTGCTGGAGGCGCCGGTCACGTCGCCGCAGGAGTTGTATGCGGCCGTCCAAACGATCGATTGGGCCGAGTTCCTGACGCCGGACCACACGCTGGCCGTCGATTGCAACGTCCGCGACTCGCGGATCACCCACTCCCAATACGCCGCCCGGGTGGTCAAGGACGCGATCTGCGACCAGTTCGTCGCCCGCCGCGGCCGCCGGCCGAGCGTGGACCCGGAGCGGCCGATGGTCGGGCTGAACCTCCACGTTTACAAGAATGACGCGGTCCTGAGCCTGGACAGCTCCTGGGACTCGCTACACAAGCGCGGCTACCGGCCGGTGCTGACGAAGGCCCCGCTCAACGAGGCGCTAGCCGCGGCGCTAGTGCTGCGGACCGGGTGGCGCGGCGGCGGTCCGTTCGCCGATCCGCTGTGCGGGTCCGGCACGCTGCCCATTGAGGCGGCATGGATCGCGCTGAGCCGGCCGCCGGGCTTGACCCGCCGACACTTCGGCTTCATGGGTTGGATGGATTATGACGTGCGGCTGTGGACGCGGCTGCGGGACGAGGCCCGGCAGGGCGTCGGTAAGCGACTCGATCATGCCATCGTCGGCTCGGACGAGCGGCGGGACGCGGTCGAGCATTCGCGGACGAACGCCCGCGCCGCCGGCGTCGGCCACCTGGTCCGGTTCGACGTGCGGGACGTGCGCGACTTCACGCCGCCGGGCGGGCCGCCAGGGGCGCTCGTGTGCAACCCGCCCTACGGCGAACGGATCGGCGAGGAGAAGGACTTGAGGGCGCTATACCGGACGCTCGGCGATGTATTCCGCCGACTGCCGGGCTGGGCCGTGTGGGTGTTCACGGGCAACCCGCGGCTGGCGGCGCTGATCGACCTGCCACGGGCGGAGGAGGTTCCGTTGTTCAACGGGAAGATTCCGTGTCGGTTCATACGGTTCCAGACGGGTTAGCCGCGACGCGGAGTCTTCGGAGC
>DASXAN010000833.1:0-4143 GCA_036406755.1 Gemmataceae bacterium | reverse complement strand
GTTCCCCTCACCCCCCAACCCCCTCTCCCACAAGGGGAGAGGGGGAGAGGTTTCGAGTAAGAACGGTTGGAGCGCCTCCAGCGGCAACCGGGCGGGCTTGCGCACGCGTCCGCCCCCCGCCGCCGGCCGCTCCAGCGGCACGCCGATCACGTCGCCGTGGAACACCATCGTCGCGCCGACGAACCCCTGGACGCTGAAGACCTGCTGCCGCCGCTTCAGCCGCAGCCCCTTGGACGCCAGCACCAGCCGGTCCCCCGGCCGGACGACGCCCCGGAACCGCACGTCCTCCAAGCCGCCGAACACCAGCATCTCCTTCTCCGGGTCGATCACCCCCTGGGTGACGGCGTAGTACGACCCGAGTTGGGCCGCCGCCTCGCACATGAGCACGCCCGGCAGCAGCGGCTGGCCGGGGAAGTGGCCGCGGGCCCAGAACTCGTCCGCCCGTACGTCCTTGTAGCCGACGATCAGGTGCTCCTCCGGGACGACCCGCACGACGGCGTCGAGTTGCTCCATGTCGAACCGTTGGCGGTTCACCCGGCGGATCGCCTCCCGGTCGGCGACGACGCGGGACAGGTCCTCGGCCGCGGGGTCGATGTGGGCCGGCGGGGGCATCAGTAGGGCCCTCAGGGGTGAGCGACGAGTACCGGGCTCACGGGGCCTATCGGACCTATGAGTTCGGTCACGCACGCTCACCCGATCACGTCCTCAATCTGCCCAAGTTCGGTCAGCAACACGTCCGGCTTGGTGGCCGGGTCCTTGAGCTGCTCCCGGGTCGCGGCCAGCGACGCCCGGTCGCCGGCGAACAGGGCCGTCCGCATCCCCAGCTTCTTCGCCGGGGCCAGGTCCCGGTCGATCTGGGAGCCGACGTGCAGCACCTCGGCCGGACCGATGCCGCGCTTCTTCAGTTGATCGAGCGCGTACTGGAACAGCCGCTCCGACGGCTTCCTGCCCCGCACGTCGCACGACAGCACCTGCAACTGCGGCGGGATCACCGACTCCAGCCGCAACCCGCCCCCCTGGGCGTCCAGGCCGCGCTGGAGCTGCACCGGGGTGAACGCCTGCCCGTCGCCACACAGCCCCTGCACCAGCCCGAGTTCGGCCACGGCCTTCAGGGCGCCCGCCGCGCCGGGGTAGCAGGCCGTCCCCTGGAGGCTGGCGTGGAAGAAGTAGGCCACCTTGCGGGCGAACTCGTTGAGCGACCCGTAGAACCCGGCGTCGAACTGGTACTCCTTCTGGAACAGCTTCTTGATCAGCCCCTCCCAGACCTTGAACGCCTGGAGTTCGGGGTGCCTCTCGCCGGGGCTGGGGGCCAGCCGATGGTCGTCGAGCTCCGTCTTGTACAGGTGCAGCATGTACTCGGACGGCTGGCCCGGCTTGCGGCTCATCGACGCCCACATCTTGAACTCGGTGATCGTCTTCTCCAGGGCCATCGACATGACGAACGGCTGCGGGTGCTCGAACACCAGCTCCCCGAACGGGATGGCCAGCAGGGTGCCGTAGACGTTCCACAGGACGGCCCGGACGCCGGGCTGGTAGTCCAGGTGGGGCTTGGCCTTGACCGGGTCGGGCTTGGGCGGGGCGGGCCAGGGCAGGTCGCGGCCGTCGAGCCAGGTGGCGTACTGTTCCAGGGTGAGCGGCATCGGCGGTCCGAAGGGTTCGCGTTTTTTCCAACGTAGCAAGCGGGCGGCGGGACCACAAGGAGGCCCGACGCCGGCCCGGGCCGCCTCCTTGTCCGGTCGTGCGGCCCGTCCCTAGATTACCTACAGACCCCCCGCCCGCCCGTGGAGACGACCATGCCCGACGTGTCCGGCAACGGCCAGCCGGCCCCCGCCCCGCCGCCGGGGTTGCCGCCGGTGGTGGCCCCGTCCGGCCGGTTCATCGCCCAGCTGTTCCTGGTGCCGGGCCTGATCGTCGCCGGGGCGGTCGTCGTCCTGCTCGGGTTCTCCTGGCTGGCCGGCGGCAACCGCTCCCCCCAAGCGTTCCTCCGCGACCTGGACAGTTCCAACATCGACATCCGCAAGCGGACGGCCAGCGACCTCGCCCAGGTGCTCAAGCGGGACGACGGGCTGGCGACGAACGTGGACTTCGGCCTGCAACTGGTGACCCGGCTCCGCCAGGCGGCCGGCGAACTGGACCGGGCTGACGCGGCGTCGGCGTCCGAATCGACGGCGGGGCGGACGGAGGACCAGAACCGCCGCTGGTACGTGCAGTTCCTGATCGCCAGCGTCGGCAACCTGATGACGCCGGTCGGCGGGCCGGTGCTGGCGGACCTGGCCCGCACGGGGGCCGGCCGCGACCCGAAAGTCAACGCCACGATCCGCCGCCAGGCCGTGTGGGCACTGGCGGCGCTCGGCGAGGCGTTGCAGCGGTTCGACAAGCTGCCGGAGGAGCGCAAGGCGGCGGTGCTGGAGGCACTGGACCGGGCGGCGGACGGCGCCCCCGGCGAGTCGGCGGCGTGGGCGCGGAAGGCCGCGGCGGCGCTGCGGAAGCAAGCCCCGCTCGGCGTGGTGGCGGCCCTGGCCGAGTGCGCCAACGCCGACGACCCGTTCCTGCGGCAGCAGGTGGCGCTGGCGCTGACGTTCTGGGGCGGCACGCCGGAGGAGGACCGGCTGGCCAAGGCGACGCTCCTGAAGCTGGCCCACGACGACGGCCACGGGACGGCAATCCAGGTGGAGAAGGACCAGTAGCGATGCGCGTCCTGTTCCTGACCTTGGTCCTAGTCACCGCCGGCTGTCAGCGGCCGGCGGCCCCGGCGCCGGCCCCGGCCGGCCCGAAAAGCCCGGCCGGCTGGGAGGTGCGGTACAACGCCGCCCTGGCCCTGGCCCGCCGCGGCAGCCCACACGTCAAGGATGCCGAGGTGTGGGACACGCTGCTGGAAATGCTCGACGAGGACCAGCAGTTGAAGAACATCCCGACCAAGCTCATCGATGACCGGATGGTCCCGGACGAGACCGACGCCCGCAGGACGGTCATCGGCGCGTTGCAGGCCGTCCAGGAGTTGCACCGCAAGCGGCCGGAGGTGGACGTGTCCGGCCTGCGGGAGCCGATCGACAAGCTGACCCGCAGCCCGAACGCGACGGTGGCCGTCCAGGCCAAGCAGGCGCTGCTGGTCCTGTTCCCGCCGGCGTGAAGCAGCGGAGTTGTGCATGGACGCCATCACCATCGTCGGCACCGGCGGCATCGGCGTCGCCGTCGGCTACGCCCTCCGCCGCTCCGGCGTGCCGGTGACGTTCGTGGACGCCGACGCCGCCAAGGTCGCGCACGGCCGGCGGCACGGCGTCGCCGTGGACCGCCGCGCGCCCCTACCCGCCGACTTCATCGTCTTCGCCGACTGGCAGCCCGCCCCGGGCGCGGCCGTCTGGCTGTGCACCAAGTGCTACGACAACGCCGCCGTACTCGCTCGCGTGCCGGAGTCGTGTTCCGTCCTGCCGATCCAGAACGGCTTCGACCCGCAGCTCGACGCCCGCCGCCACCCGGCCGAGGGGATCGCGTCGTTCGTGTCGGAGTGCCTGCCGGGGAAGCCGCGCACGCGGATTACGCGGGCCGGCAAGCTGCACCTGGGGCTGCGCGGGGCGGGTGACGAGCCGCGGCTGGCGGCGTGGGCGGACGCCCTGCGGCGGGCCGGGCTGTTCCGCGTCGAGCTGGTGCCGGACGTGCGGCCGTACAAACACACGAAGCTGATGTACAACGCGGCCATTAGCCCGCTGGCGGCCGCGGCCGGGCTGGACAATGGGCAACTGCTGTCGGTGCCGCCGGCCCGCCGGCTGTTCTTCCGCCTGCTCCGCGAGAACCACGCCATCCTGGCCGGGGCCGGGCTGCCACTGGGCAAGGTCGGCCCGTTCCACCCGGCGACGGTGATGACAATCCTGCGGCGGCCGACGGTTGCGAACGCCTTCGCATGGGCGTTCTACCCGTCGCTGCGGGGCAGCTATTGCTCGATGTCCGGCGACATCCCGACGGGGCGGACGGAGGTGGACCACTACAACGGGCACCTGCTGCGGGTGGCGGGGGAACGGCCGTGCCCGCTGAACCGGCGGGTATACGAGGTGATGAAGCGCCTGGAACGCGAGCGGCGCGTACCGGGGGTAGCGGTGCTCGACGAGTTAGATGGGGATTATGTTTCGCCGCGCGGCGCAGCTAAGC
>DASXAN010000832.1:0-5535 GCA_036406755.1 Gemmataceae bacterium | reverse complement strand
CCGGCGGCGGCTCTTCGAGCGTCTTGAGGAAGCAGTTGGCCGACTCCTCGTTAAGGTCGTCGGCGTCGTCGAGGATGGCGATTTTGCGGCCGCCCCGGGCGGGCTTCATCGCCAGGTCGGTGCAAAGTTGCAGGACGACGGAGATCGGGAGTTCCAGTTTTTCCTCGGGCCGGCCTACGGTAAACAGGTCGGGGTGGGTGCCGGCGTCCACGAGCGCGCAGGACGGGCAGCGGTCGCAGGCGTCGAACCTGCCGGCCGGCGGCGACTCGCACAGCAGCGCCTTGGCCAGTTCGCGGGCGAAGAGCCGTTTGCCGACGCCGGGCGGGCCGGTGAACAGGTAGGCGTGGGCCAGCCGGCCACGGCCGACAGCCCTCGCGAACGCCGCGACTATCTCGTCATGTCCCTTGACGCGCTGCCAGGACACGTCAGGTCCCCGTCAGGAGAGGTGCCACCGCCCACCGGATAGCTGCTTGCACGGCTTGGGCCGGCGGGATCGCGTCGATCACCTTGATGCGGTCCGGCCGCTTCGCGGCTTCGGCCAGGAATCCCTGCCGGACCCGCTCGTGGTACGCCAGATCGCGCTGCTCCTTACGGTCGGCGGCCCGGCCGCGGCGAGTCAGGGCTTGGTCCACCGGCAGGTCGAGAACTAGAGTCAGGTCCGGTTCCAGGTCGCCGGTGACGAAGCCCTCAACCCGCCGGAGTTGCTCCACGTCCAACCCGCCGGCGTAGCCCTGGTAGGCGATGTTCGCCAGGAGGTAGCGGTCAGAAACCACGATGCCGCCAGCCGCCAGCGCCGGGCGGATGACCCGGTCGGTCAGCTCCGCGCGGGCGGCCATGAACAGGAGCGCTTCCGTCCGTAGGGCGAGCTCGTGCCGGTGCCCCAGGAGGATGGCCCGCAGTTCCGTGCCGACGGTCGTGCTGCCGGGATCCACGCATTCGGTGACGGAGTGGCCCTGGCCGCTCAACCACTCGGCCAGCAGGCGGCACTGGGTCGATTTGCCGGTGCCGTCGATGCCGTCCAGGGACAGGAAGAGCGGGGGCACGGGCGTCCTTCCCACATCAGGCCGGGGGTTCGGTCACGACTTCGCCGAGAACCTGCCGCGGCGTGACCACATCCGGCGGCAGGACGAATCGCTCCGCCAGCCGGCCGGTCGCCGGGGCGGACACGTCGAACGTCGCCCCGCCGACGGCGACCTCCACCAGCCGGTCGCCCTCATACACCTGGTCGCCCGGCTCGGCGAACCACACACTCAGCCGGGCCGACGGCACTCCCAGGTCCGGCAGCACCACTGGGACCCGCTCGGGGTGGTGGGGTGGTGGAGTTGTGGGGTGGTGGTGACCTTCCATGATTTCACGACCTCGCCACCTCACAACCCCACTACTCCGGCGGGCACCATCTCGTCGGCGTGGTAGCTGGACCGGACGAACGGCCCCGCCACGACCTGCTTGAACCCGAGCGTCCGGGCCAGGACCGCCAGGGCGTCGAACTCCGCCGGCGGTACGAACCGGGCGACCGGGATGTGTTTCAGGGTCGGGGCCAGGTACTGGCCGAGCGTCAGCACGTCACACCCCACCGACCGCAGGTCGGCGAACACCTCGAACAGCTCCTCGGCCGTCTCGCTCAGGCCCAGCATCAGGCCGCTCTTGGTCGTGATGTCGGGCGCCAGCCGCTTGACGCGGGCGAGTAGGTCGAGTGTGCGGCGGTAGTCGGCCCGGCCGCGGACCTTCTTGTACAGCCGCGGAACCGTCTCGGTGTTGTGGTTGAATACGTCCGGCTTCGCGTCCAGCACCCGGTCGATCGCGACGGGGTCGCCGAGAAAGTCGGGCGTCAGCACTTCGACGGCCGCCCCCGTCCGGCGGCGGACGGCGACGACGCAGCGGTAGAAGTGGTCGGCACCGCCGTCGGGAAGGTCGTCGCGGGTGACGGAGGTGATGACGACGTGCCGTAGCCCCAGCCGGAACGCCGCCTCCGCGACCCGCTCCGGCTCGTCGTCCTCCAAGTCCTCCGGCTCGCCGCGGGGGACGGAGCAGAACCCACATGGCCGGGTGCAGACGTTGCCCAGAATCATGAATGTTGCGGTGCGGCGAGAGTAGCACTCCGGCCGATTCGGGCAGCGGGCGTTCTCGCAGACCGTTTCCAACCGCAGCTCGCGAAGCACGTGGTCGGTGAAGGAGTTCTCGTTGCCCCGCGGCAGTGCCCGCTTGAGCCACTCGGGCAGCCGCCGGGTCGGCGCGGGCGCGTCAGCGAGAACCGGAAGCGACTGCATCGGAAGGTGCCGACCGGGTCAGGGCCGGGTGCGTGTGGAACAGGGACGTCCGGGCGAAGCCGAACCGCTTGGCGAACACCTCGACCAGCCGCTGGCGGACTGCCGCGTCGCGGACCGGTTCGTGGTGTTCACGAACGAGTGACGTCATCGGCGGCTCGCCCGGCCCGGCGACGGCCACCTGGCGGAACGGCCCCAGATCCGGGTGGACGTTGAGGCCTGCCCCGAAGTAGGTCACCCACTCACGGACGGCGACGCCAACGTGGGCCAGCAGCCGGCCGTTCGCCCAGACACCGGGTTGCCCCGGCCGCACGACGGCCGGTACTTCCATCTTAGTGACCACGTCCACGAGGACCGAGTGCAGGCGGTCGAGATACCCTCGCAGGTCGAGGCCGAGGCGGTCGAGGGCCAGGATCGGATAGACGGCCAGCTGGCCGGGCAGGTGCAGCAGGCAGCCGCCGCCGCGGTTGACCCACCGCACGGGCCACTGGCGGGCGGCCAATTCGTGCGGTTCGAAGTCGATATGGTCCCGGCTGCCCTCCCGGCCGACGCTGATGAGCGGCGCGTGCTCGCATAGGATCAGGACGGCCCGCGACCGGTCGCCGGACGCCTCGTACACCAGCCGTCGCTGGCACCGCAGCATGTCGTCGAAATCGACCGCGCCGAGCAGGTACACCTGCAGGATTGGGTCGGCGGTGGCGGCGGGGACCTGTACCATGACCGGGCGGGCGAGCGGACCTCCGGGGGCGTCACGAAACCACCTGCGTACTGTACCAGTGTCGCGGGGCGAGCGACAAGTAGAGATGAACCCGACCGACCGGGCTGCCGGGCCGCCCGCCCCGCCGTCACCGAAATCCCGGCAGGGTCCGCCGGCGTTGGGCTGGGCCCTGGGCATCGCCTTGCCGGCGGCCGCCCTGTGCCTGCTCAACGCCGCCAAGCCGCTGATGATCGACGACCCGGCGTACTTCGCCTTCGGTCGGCACGTCGCCGAGCACCCGCTCGACCCGTACGGGTTCACGTTCTTCTGGTATCAGCACCCGGTGCCGGCGTTCGACGTGCTATCGCCGCCGGTGTTCAACTATTGGCTCGGCCTCGGCATTCGGCTATTCGGCGATTCGCCCCTGGCGGCGAAGCTGTGGCTGTTCCCGTGGTGCCTCCTACTGACCGCGGCCCTGGCCACCCTGCTTCGGCGGTTCGCCTTGCCACTCGCGATGCCGCTCCTGTGGATGACGGTGCTGTCGCCGGCGGTATTACCGCTCATGAATCTGATGCTTGACGTGCCGTGCCTGGCATTGCAGTTGGCCGCGGTCGCCTGCTTCCTCAAGGCGCGCGACAGCAACTCGTGGTCCGGCACCGTCGGAGCGGGCCTGGTCGCCGGACTGGCCATGCAGACGAAATACACGGCGCTAACGGCCCCGGTTGTGCTGTTGGCCGCGGCCGTCCTGGGCCCGTCGGACCGCAACCGCCGCAGCATTCTGCCGGGAGTCGTTGCCGCCGTGGTGGCCGTTACCGTGTTCGCGTCGTGGGAAGTCTTAACGGCGCTGAAGTACGGTGAGTCGCACTTCCTTCGCCACCTCACCCGGCAGGACACGCCGTGGGTCAAGAAGCTGAACTTCGTTTGGCCGTTCGTCGCGCTGGTCGGCGGCGTCGGGCCGGCGGTCGGATTCGTCGGGCTGGTCGCCTGGCGGGTGCCGGGCCGCTGGATCGCGGCTGGCATGGTGGCATTCGTCGCCGGCCTGGCCGTTCTGGCATACGGGCCGCGACCGTCGTCTGACGGCCCGCTCCGGGCCGTCGTCTTCGGTGGATCGGGTGCGATCACACTCGGCTTGCTCGCGGCGACGGCGGTCGTGTTTGCGCGGCGTTACGGGCCGGTCGGGGCGCGACGGGACGACGTTTTCCTGGCGGCGTGGTGGGTGATCGAAGTGGCCGGCGCGTTCGCCGTTTCGCCGTGGCCGGCGGCCCGCCGCGTCATCGGCCCGGTGGTCGTCGGGACCCTGCTGGCCGGCCGGCTGGCGGCGATCACGGCTCGCTCCGCCGCCCGCGTCCGGCTCATTCGGGTGGTGGCCGTGTTCACCATCCTGCTCGGGCTGTTCGTGCACGCGATCGATATCGACAACGCGGCGGCCGACCGCGACGGGGTGGATCGCGTCATGACGTGGGTGCGCGACAACGGTCCCGATCGACCGGTATATTACGTCGGCCATCTGGGGCTGCAATTCTACGCCGAACGGGCCGGTTGGCAGGCCGTGGATCCGGATCACACGCGACTGCCGGCCCGCAGTTGGCTGGTCGTGCCGGCCCGCGACTTCGGAAGCCAGCGGATCGAGATACCGTTCGGGGCGGAATTCGCCGCCCGCATCAGCGTGGACAGCCGCTGGCCGCTGACGACAATCCCTTGGCTGCACGGCACCAACGTGCCGCTGCGGCGGCAAGTCGGGCCGATCCTGTCGCTGGACGTGTACCGCGTCACGGACGACTGTGTGCCGCGGACGCCGACGGGCGGCGGCATGGCCGGGCCCTGATGAGTGAAGGGATGGCTGGTGGAAGGAGTGCCGAAGGTGGGATTCGAACCCACACCCCCTTGCGGGGACCGGATTTTGAGTCCGGCGCGTCTGCCATTTCGCCACTTCGGCGGGCCGTCCAGTTCGTCCTCAAGGATAGTTGAGTCAGGACATTGCGACAAGGTTCGGCCTAAAGCAGCGGACGCCCCGGCCCATGCCGGGGCGTCCGCTTCAGCACCTTGCGGCGAGAGCATCAATTCCGGCTGCTGCTGTTCATCAGAATCCGCAGGATCCAGAAGAACAGCAGCGCGACGGACGCGAATAGCTGCAACGCCGCCCCGACGTGCTGATCCGTCCGGTAGTGGTGCAGCACGTTCGACGTGTCGTAAATGATGAACGCCGCCGCCATCCCGACCATCGCGAAGCTGAACCACGTGCCCAGGTTCAACCCGAAGAGCATGGCGCAGATGATCAGGGCCAGTGCGCCGAAGGACACCACTCCCAGGATCGGGCCGAGGAATGAGAAGTCCTGCTTCGAGACGAACACCGCCACCGTCAGCCCGCCGAAGATCGCCATGGTCATGATCCCTGCCTTGGCGATGACGTGCTGGTTCGCGAAGTAGCGGTCGGCGACATAGAGCATGGGCAAGAGAATCACCGCCTGCAGCACGACGTAAAGGCCCAGCCCGGCGTATTGCAGGGGCCGCGTCGTGGCCGCGTGTGCCCAGTATTGGGCGAGGTAGCCGCCGCCGACGAACAGCAGCAGTAGG
>DASXAN010000831.1:0-2751 GCA_036406755.1 Gemmataceae bacterium | reverse complement strand
GTGGCCCCACTACAATGGACTGTCCCGTGTCCGTCCCGACCCGAACCGAGTGACCGAACCCCGCATGGCTTCCGCCACCCCGACTGCCGCCGACGCCGCGCTCGCCGACCTCCAGGACCGGGCCGACGCCCTCCGCGACCGCATCAACCGGTTCCGCACTTCGCTCGGCCGGTTCTTCGTCGCCAAGCAGGACGTCATCGACCTGATGACCGTCGCCGCCGTCGCCCAGGAGCCGCTCTTGATCGTCGGCCCGCCCGGCACGGCCAAGAGCGACCTGGTCCTGAAGTTCAAGGACGCCCTCGGCCTCGCCGACGAGGACTACTTCGAGTACATGCTCACCCGGTTCACCGAGCCGAGCGAGATCATCGGGCCCATCGACATCAACCTGCTCCGCGAGGGCCGGTACGTCCGCCGCGAGCAGGGCAAGCTGCCGACCGCCCGCTTGGCGTTCCTCGACGAGATCTTCAAGTCGAACTCGGCCATCCTGAACATCCTGCTGACGATCATCAACGAGCGGAAGTTCTACCAGGACGGGATGCCGCAGCCGGTCAACCTGCGGGTGCTGTTCGCGGCCACCAACGAGGTGCCGGAACAGACCGAACTGGCCGCGCTGAAGGACCGGTTCCCGCTCAAGATCGAGAGCCGCAGCGTTCAAGATGATCACTTCGCCGGGCTGATCGACATGGGGTTGCAAAGCGAGTCGTACCGCGGCCTGAACCAGAAGCCGTGGGCCGAGGGCCACTGCTCGCTCGACGATTTGCTCCAGGCGAACCGCTACCTGACGCACCTGTTCGCCCGCCGGCAGGCGGACGCCGGTGGAGAGGAGGTGACGGACCGGGCGCTGTTCTTCCCGGCGGACGTGTTCCGCGAGTTCCAGCGGCTGGTCAAGACGCTGACGCGGGAGGACCGCATCTTCATCAGCGACCGCAAGCTGGTCAAGCTCTACAAGCTGTTCCGGGTGCGGGCGTGGCTGTTTAGCGGCGGGACGGTGTCGCGGGACGACCTACGGCTGCTGGCCTACCTGGGCGAGACGCACCGGGAGATCGACCTGCTGCGGGAGAAGGTGCCGGCCCTGCTGGGCGACGGGTGACCGCTCAATCCGGGGTGGCCGGGGTCAACGGCGCGGGAGCGCGGCTAATTCGCGCTCCAGACGCGGCAGCACGGCCGGGTCCGGGGATGGGTCGCGCTCCAGCCGCTCGCGGGCAACGGCGACCAGGTTGCGGGCGACGGCCACCTCGTACCGGCAGTCGGCGTTGTGCAGGCGCAGGGCGGTCCGGTAGATCCGCTCCAGCTCCGGGCACCGGGCTTCGATTTCCCGGAACCGGGCGGCCCCATCAGCCAGCGACAGTCGGCCGGCCAGCACGTCGGCCACGACGGCGTTCTTCAAGTCCATCTTGAGGACCATGGCGGCGATCAGCCGGTCCAGGCGGTCGCCGACGTCGCGGGCCGGGTTGAGCACCCGCGGCAGCGCCGACACGTCCCGGTCCGACCACCTGGGCGTCGGCGTGACCAGCACGGCCCCGGCGGCGGCTAGGCACGCCCCGCCGACGACCCACCGGACGCGGTCCGAACGGCACATGACACGACCCCCGAGCGGCGGAACGGTCGGTGTGCGAAGAGCCCGATACTAGATAGTGCCGCGGAACGGCCGATCGGTTACAGGAATTTGTGTAACATCTTTCCCGGCCGGCGGGGCGGTCACCGCTTCGGGGCCGCCGGGTCGATCGCCGGGGTGTCGATCGTCTCAACCGTCTTGAGGACGGCCCGCAGGTTGCCGACCGTGTCCCGAAGGAGCAGGCGGTTGGTGCGGGCGTCGGCGGTCACGTCGCCGAACGCCCCCAGCATGTTCTTCACGTCCCGGGCCGCCTGATCCGCCTTCACGTACCGCAACTCGACGGTCGTGCCCACCAGTTCGGTCCGGCCGCGGCTCGCGAGTTCGTCCGGCTTGACGTGAGTGACCAGGGACGGCTCGACCCGTTCGTCGGCCGGGATCAGCGTCAGCGACCGCTCCCGGCGGACGAGCAGGTACTTCCGCGGCAGCAGCTCGTCGTTCAGGATGTCGATCGTCTCGGCGAGGGTGTAGCCCTCCTTGTCCCCGGCCGAGTTCTTCGGCGGGCTGAACGTGAACGTCCCGGTCGGCCTGGTGGTCGCGGTGACGGGCAACTCGGTCACGTCGGACAGCCAGTGGAGTACGTCGACCCACGGCTGGTCACGGAACTCGAACCGCACCCGTATCTCCTTCGGCGGCTTCCAGTCGGCCGAGCACCACGGCCGCCGGCGCCCGTGGTCGATCGGCACGGCCTCCTTGTGACACGCCTGGCACTGGGTCATGTCCAGGAAGGTGGCGGTGTACCGTTGCAAGTTCGTGCCGGGCACCGGCTCGGCCCTGCCGACCGGGACCGGTGCCAAGTCCCAGACGCGGATTTGACCGTCGTCGCCAGCGGTGACGATCGACTGGCCGTCCGGCGTGAAGACGGCCGTCCCCATGCCGGTCTTATGCGTCCCGGGGGCGAATGTCGCCACGCACCGGCCGGCGGCCACGTCCCACAGCCGGGCCGTGCCGTCGAGGCTCGCCGTCAGCAGCAGCCGGCCGTCGGGCGAGAACTGGACGGTGGCGATCCGGCCGGCGTGCCCGGTCAGTGTGGCGATCTCACGGCTCGATCCCCAGTCCCACAGGTGAACCCGTTCGCCGCCGGAGGCCGCCAGCCGTCGGCCGTCGGGGGAGAAGGCCACGGCGCGGACCGGCCCCGG
>DASXAN010000830.1:0-6378 GCA_036406755.1 Gemmataceae bacterium | reverse complement strand
ATCGCGGGTAGCTTCGAATCCCTCCCTCTCCGCTAGAGAACTGGAGAGCTTTAACTGAGTCTTTATTCGCGTTCTGGTGCCGGTTATTCAGGTGGACTGACCCCGTCGGGTCCATCATGCAACCGCCGCCGACGGCGACCCCGGCCGGCGCTTCGGTTCCAGTCCCCCTAACGCCCCTTCCCTCCAAGAGCGGCTCGCGCCTGACGCCGGCCGGCAAATCGGCCGGCGACGAGTCCTGCGGCCGCGACGACCGTCAACACCAGCCCCGGCTCAGGGGCCGGGGTGTAGGTGACGAACACGCTGCCGCCGGTCCGCTCCAGTCCGAACGCCCCGACCCCGGCCGGATTGGTCAGGTTGGCGAACTGGGCGGTGTCGAAGGTGAACTTGTCTGGCGCGAACCCGTTGAAGGCCTCGGCCCGGAAGGCCTCCCACCGGTAACTCTGTGTGACGTCGAAATCCGGGAGCGTGCCGGGGCCGGTGTCGGCCGCGTTCCGCGTCACCAGCTGGATGACCGCGGGGCTGGCGGGCGTCGCGGTGACGGTCATCGACAGGCCCAGTGTGAGCCGGTCCCACCCCTGCGGCGGGGCGGTGCCGCCGCCGCCGGCCGTCCCGGTCGCCCGGTTGATCTCGAACTCGTAGACGCTGCCGCTGTTGAGCGTCAGCGAGCCGCTGAAGGTGTCGGCGATGCTGTTCCCCGGGGCGTACTTGCCGCCGTCGGTGACGTTCACCGCCTCGTAGTACCCGCTCCCCTTGGCCAGCGAACCGTAGTTGACGTTCACCGTCCCCTGTTGGATGCCGCCGTTGTTCGGGGCGATGAAGTCGCCGTTGTTGACCAACAGCCCGCCGTTCAGTTCCAGCGTGTTACCGCCGAGGAGAATCGTCCCGCCCCGCTGGCCGGCGGCGTTGGCCCCGACGTAGGTCCGGCTGCCGCCGCCGAGCACCAGCGGGGCGCCGCCGACCGTTATCAACCCCGGGTTGCTCCCGCCGGTGATGCGCAGCACCCCGGTGCTCTCCCAGCCCTGCGGGGCCGATACGGTCCCGTTGACGGTCAGCGTCCCGGCCGACGTCTGCCGGCCGCGGGTCAGCGTCAGGGTCCGGCCGGCGGCCACGGCGACGTTCGCCCCGGTGGTCACGTTGGCGAGCGCGGCCGGCCCGTTGACGTCCACCGTCGTCCCGCCGAACAGGGTGGCCCCGTTGACCGCGGCCGAGTTGGTCAGCACGAACCGGCCGCCCAGGGTGCTGGCCAGGACCCCGCCGTTGACCGTGGCCCCGTTCAGGGTCAGGACGATCCCGGACGCCGCCTCCAGGGTGCCGCCGTCGAGCGTGAACGTCCGCGCCGTGACGGTGGGGTACGTGTACCGCAGGGTGCCGGCCGGGTTCACGACGACGGGGCCGGCGCCGAGCGGGAAGTCGGCGTCCACGCCCACCCAGCCGGTGTTGACCACCAGCCCGCCCAGGGCGTTCGCGCCGGTGAGCCTCAGGCCGCCCCGCCCGGTCTTGGTCAGGGTGGAGCCTCCGCCGATCTCCGCCGCCAACGACAACGTGGTGGCCGGGTCCGTCACCGACACGGTGCCGCCCGCGGCGGTCAGCGTGAACGACTTGAACGAGACGGCGGTCCCGCCGGTGTACGCCAGGGTGCCGCCGTCCACCGTGAGCGGCCCGAACGTGAAGGCGGTCACGTCGTCGAACTGGAGCGTGGCGGGGCCGACCGTGAGCGTGGCGGCGTTGTCGGTGTTGGTGACGACGAGGGTGCCGCCGCCGGTCAGCCGGTATCCCTGTTGGGAGGCCCCGTTGATGAGTCGGATGCTGCTGGTCAGCGTGGCGCCCGGCGCGATCGACAGGTCGAGCGGGGCGGCCGTGTCGTTGCGGATGCGGGACGTGCCGGCCCCGGTCCAGGTCCCGTTGCCCGCGACGTTAATCCCCGCCCCGGCCCCGGTCAGGTGGAGGGCGAAGTCGGTACTCCCGGTCAGGTCCACCCGGCCGCCGGCCCCTTGCTCGAGTCGGTTGAGGTAGTAGTCGGTTGACCCCGGGGTCGGCACCGCGAATCTCGCGTTGTTGTCGAGGGTCAGCGTGCCGATCGGGCCGCCGGAGTTGCCCCCGGCCCCGAACGCGATACGGAACTGACCGCCCCCCGTGACGAACACGGGCGAACTGGCCGGGACGGCCGTCGGGTGGGAGACGGCCAGGGTCCCGAGGGCGACGATCAGGCCGGAGAAGTCATTCGTCCCGTTCGCGAGGGTCAAGGTGCCGGCGCCGCCCTTGGTCACTCCCCCGCCGGTCACCAGACCGCTGACGGTCAGGTTGCTCGCGGCGTTGGTCACGGTCACAGACCCCGTCGTGCCCGGGCCGAGCGTGATCCCCCGGTCCGTGGACGCCGTCGGGCCGGTGTATTCGAGCCGCCCGGGCTTGGAGCCAACGCCCAGGACCAGGTTGGCCGGGTCGTTCGTCGACGCCCCCACCGGGCCGGCCATCCCGCCGTTGGGCAGGGAGGGCACGCTCAACCCGCCGTCC
Organism: Gemmataceae bacterium; assembly: GCA_036406755.1. Lineage (GTDB taxonomy): Bacteria > Planctomycetota > Planctomycetia > Gemmatales > Gemmataceae > DASXAN01. The sequence goes on along the minus strand of DASXAN010000830.1, from coordinate 3,867 downwards.
TCCGTGACGATGGTCGGCCCGGTGTAGGTGTTGGCCCCGGTCAGGGTCAGGGTGGTGTTAAGCGTCGTGCCCCCGATGCCGGCCACCACCAGTTGTTGGCCGGGGGCCGCCTCGCTGATCATGCCGGACAGTGTCAGGTTGGTCCCCGGGCTGGTCAGCCAGACGCGCCCGCCGCCGGTGTTGAGCACCAGCGGCTTGGACGAGGCGGCGGCGGCGCCGGTGTACTTGAGGGTGCCGGGGCCGCCGGCCCCCGCCCCCTGGAGGGTAACGCCCCCGGACCCGAGGTGGGCCATGTCGGCCACCTCCAGGGCGGAGCCGTCCGCGATCAGGTGGGCCGAGTTGGCGGCGTTGGACAGGACCATCGTCCCGCCGCCGGTCAGGCGGAACCCGCGGCCGCTGGTCCCGTTCGCCAGCCGGATGCCGTTGGCGATGGTGGACCCGTTGGTGACGATGTCGATCGGCGTGGCCCGGTCGTTCTGGATGCGGGACGTGGCGCTGCCGGTCCAGGTCGTGTCGCCGATGACCAGGATCCCGCCGACGGCGCCCGTCAGGTGCAGCCGGAAGTTCGACGCCCCGCCGAAGTCGATGGCCCCGCCGGTGCCGCCCGACTCCGTGATGAGGAGCTGGTCGACGTAGTACTCGGCGTTGGTCGACGCGACCCGGAAAGTGGCGCCGGTCAGTCCGAGCGCACCGAGCGGGGCGGCGGCGTTGTCCCCGGACGCCGCGGCGCCGATCCGGAATTCGGCGCCCCGCCGCACGGACACGCTCCGACCGCCCGGGATGGCCGTCGGGCTGCCGAGCGACAGGGCGCCGGAATTGACCTCGACGGTGCCGGCGAAGGTGTTCGCCGCGCCGCCCAGGGTGAGCGTCCCGGCGCCGGACATGGTCAGGCCCCCGGGCCCGGACAGCGTGCCGTTCAGGGCCACCCCCCCGGGCCCGGTCCCGGCGACGGTCAGCGTGTCGGTCAGCACGAGGTCGTTGCCGATCGCCACCCCGATGGACGAGTTCATGACGATCTGGGGAAACACCCCGCTGCCGTCGCGCCGGAAGTCGAGGGCGTTGCCGCCGACGCTGTAGTTCGGGGCCAGGATGCCAAAGGTCATCCGGTTGAGCTGAAACGTCCCGGGGATGTTATTCACCATGTTGATGGTGGGCGTCTCCGCGAAGGTCAACCGCGTGTTGGGGTTGCTCGGCGGCAGCACCGGGTTGGACGTCCAGTTCGCCGCGACGTTCCACAGGTTGCTCGCGGCGCCGGTCCAGGTCTGTCCGGCCGCCGGCGACGTCGAGACCAAGGCCAGCAGGAAGACCGCGGCCGCGCGGCCGGTCGGGCGGGTACGAAGCATCAGCGCCTCCAGGGTCCCCGGCGGCTGCCGCCGCGGGGGACCGGATGGGTTTGGGAATGAGTGAGTCGCTTTTCGGCGCCCTAACCGAAGGCGCCCGTGAGGCACAGGTCGTACTTCTTCGCGTAGAGCATGATCTCGTCGGCGCGGTCCATCCGGTTGATGATCTCTCGCGCGTGCAGGTAGTCACACTGACGGTGATGGATGTAGTGCGACAGCGGCGGGCTCCCGTCGAGCCCCCGGCCGAACGCGCACGCCATCACCCGGTAGGCGATGTCGCGGTCGAGCGCCCGCTCCGGGTGGTTTGCCAGGTCGTCGTCGCCCACCAGGCCCAGGGCCGCGGTCATGGCCTTGTAGTTCCGCAGGTGGGTGAGTTGGATGTATCCCCGGCCGTAGTAACACTGCTTCGACCCGTCCGGGGCGGTTTGCGGCTTGTTGTACGGCTGGTTTTCGCGGGACTTCAGGCCCTCTTCCACCGGCTCGAACGCGGGGTTGGATTTGGTCGGGCCGCATTCCGCGTGGACGGTGGCCAGCATGTACGCCGCCCACCGGACGTCGCCCACGGCCTCGTCCCGGGCGATGTACCCGAGCAGGGCGTACAGGCCCGGCGGCGCGTCCCGGTTGAAGAAGGCGTGGTGCAGCTCGGCGAACGTGGGCAGGTGGAAGTTCCAGACGGGGAATGCGGTCGGCCGGATCTTGAAGTTCGCCAGCCACCGCGGCGTCCCGGCCGGGTCGTCCGTCGGGATCCCGTACGGGGAGTCCCACCGCATCGCGGTGAGGAGTGCCCACCAGGTGTTCGGGCCGATCTCCGCGTCGGGGCTCAGCTGGTAGCTCGTCTGGAACTTCTGGACCGCGGCCGTGGTCGCCTTGTCGAACTCGCCGGGGGTCATCTCCCCGGGCTTGCCGTAACCCAGCTCGGCGAGCCAGCTCTGGATCACCTTGACTTCGATCCCCCTGCTGCCCGGCCTCAGTGCGGTATTCATGGTGCCTTCCGGTATGGTGGTTCCGTATCGACCGATTTCGGTCCGCATTCCGACCCACGCGCGCACGGCGGACACGGACCTGCGCGGGGTCGGATGCCGTCGCCGCGGGCTTACTCGTTACCGGACCGGCGAACGCCGCCGGTGGGAAAAGACTGAACTCTCACGGGGTCATCGCGTCACGCTCCTGCTGCCACTTCGCGGCGGCGTCCTTGTCCCGCCGCGCGTCCGCCAGCTCGATCAGCCGGTCGAGGGCGTCGCGGAGCCGCGCCCGGCTGTCGGCCGGCACCCGGGCGGCCCGCTCCCTCATGCCCTCGTACCCGGCCCGGAGCAGCGGCTCGGCCTCGGCGTACCGCTTCTGGGCCAGCAGCGCCCCGCCGAGCACGGCCCGCGTCTCAAACACCCGCCAGCCGCCGGGGCCGTACTTCTCGCGGATGGCCAGGCACTCGCGGAGGGCCGGCTCGGCCTCGGCCGCCCGGCCCTGCCGCACCAGGTTCAGGCCCAGCCGGTTCAGGGCCACGCCGACCGGCGGGCGGCCGGCCCCGGACTTCCGGCGGGCCACGTCGACGAGCTCCCGGTAGAGCGGCTCGGCCCGGGCGAACTGGCTGCCGCGGTCGTAGGTCAGGGCCAGGGTTAGCCGGAGGTCCGGCGGCATCGCCGCCGGACGGCTCCGGGCCAGGGCCAAGGCCTCCTCCAGGACGCGGGCGGCGTCGGCCAGCCGCCCCGCGTCGCGGTAGCTGGCGCCCAGGCTGGTCATCGTCAGGAGGGCGAGTGGGTGGTCGGGGGCCTGCGTCGCCTTGCGGAGCCGAAGCGCCTCCTCGAGCAGGGGGACGGATCGGTCGAACTTCCCGGCCGCCGCGTAGGTGGAGGCCAGGTTGAGCTGGGTGTCGAGCGTGGACGGGTGGTCCGGGCCGAGCGCGGTCGCCTTGGCGTCACGGACCTTCTCGAGCAGGGCGGTGGCCTCCGCCAGCCGGCCCTCCTGCCGGTACGCCAGGGCCAGGTTGTTCAGCGTGCCGAGACGGTCCGGGTGGTCGGGGCCGAGCGCGGCGGCCCGGGCGTCGCGAACCTTCTCCTGCAGGGCGACGGCGTCGGCCGTCCGGCCGGCGCGGTAGAACGCCACGGCCAGGTTGTCCAACGTGGTGAGCGTGTCCGGGTGGTCGGGGCCGAGCGCGGCCGCGCAGTCGCAGTGCAGCTCCTCGAGCAGGGCGATAGCGTCGGCCGGCCGGGTGCGGGAGACCGTGTGGGCGACAGCCCGCCGGACGGCGAGCGTGTCGGGGTGGCGGGGGCCGAGCGACTGGCTCAGCCGGTCCCGGGCCCGGGTCAGGTGGTCGACCGCCTTGGCGTACTGGCCCAGGCCCAGGTACGTGTTCCCGACCGTCACCAGGATCTCCGCCTGCACCCGCGGCTGGTTCGGGAACCGCACCGCGATCTTGTCTTCCGTCAGCTCGGCGGCCGCCCGGTCCAAGAGGTCCTTGACGGTCGGGTTCTGCCGGGCCTCGAACTCGCCGCCGGTCAGCCGGACCAATTCCGCCTGCGCCCGGGGGTCC
>DASXAN010000829.1:0-3369 GCA_036406755.1 Gemmataceae bacterium | reverse complement strand
CATGACCCAGGCGACGCTCGGTGACAAAGCCGCCAACCCCGGCCAGGTGCGGGAAGCCCTTCAGTTCAACGACCTGGCGGCCGCCTGCTCCCCCGGCGACGACCGGCCGCGGGCGTGGTGGCAGCAGCGGGCCGACCTCCTGGCCCGACTCGGGGACCGCGACGAGGCCGCCCGCGCCGCCGAGGCGGCCAAGCGGCTGGACCTGCGGACCACCGCCGACCGCTATCTGGCGGCCCTGCGGCTGTACGAGTCCGGCCGGCCGGGTGAGGCACTGCCGCTGCTACAGCGGGTCACGGCCGACGACCCGCGGCACTACTGGGCCCTGTACCTCCGCGGCAACTGCCACTTCCTCCAGGACCAGGCCGCCTCGGCCGCCGAGTGCTACAGCGCCTGCATCAGCATCGCCCCGGACCGGCCCGCCCCCTACGTCCTTCGCGCCCGCGTGGCCGGCGCCCGGCAGGACTACATCCAGGCCGTCGGCGACGCCGACCGGGCGGTGGTCCTCGACCCGGACTCGGTCGACGCCCGGGTCGAGGCCGCCATCGCCCGCTACCGCCTGGCCTTGCTCCTGCTCCGGCAGGACAGTCTGTACGTGTCCCGGGACCAACTGCTCGCCCGCGCCGGCGAGGGACTGCTGGCCGACCAGCGGAAGTTGCTCCGCCAAGCCGAGGAGCGGCTAACCGAGGTCCTCGGCCGGCCGAACGCCCCGACGCGGTGCTACTTCTACCGGGCCGACGTGCGGCAGGCCCTCGGGAACAAGGCAGGGGCCGACGCCGACCGGCGGGCCGGCCTGGCCCGGGAGCCGGCCGCGGACGACGAACACAGCTGGGTGATGCGCGGCCTGAGGCGGCAGGCCCGCGAGCCGGAGGCAGCGCTGGCGGACTTCCGCCGGGCCGAGCGTATCAACCCGCACTCGTTCCTGGCCCTGCAAAACCAGGCTCACGTGCTAACCGAGCAAAACCGCCCGCGGGAGGCCCTGGAAGTCCTGGACCGGCTGATCGAGATGTACCCCGAGCTGCGGGAGGCCCGGGCCGGCCGGGCGGTCGTGCTCGCCCGCCTCGGCCGGACCAAGGACGCGGTCGCCGACGCCGACTGGGTTAAGGCCCGCACCGCCGACCCGCGGCTGATCTACCAGATCGCCGGCGTCTACTCGCTAACCGGCGAAACGCGGGAGGCGCTGCGCCTCCTGGCCGTCGCCCTGTCGAACGGGTTCGGTCTGAACGAACTGGACAAGGACCCGGAGCTGGCCCCGATCCGCGACCGGCCGGAGTTCCAGCGACTGACCGAAGCGGTACATGCGTTGCAGAGTTTTCTCAAGCCCGCGGATGCGGCTCCGGCCGCGGCCAAGCCACCGGATTGAGGGATGAACGGGGTTGAGAAAATTCTGTCAGGAATTTGCCTTGTGCGGGTTTTTATGCCAGAGTTTGGCGGACTCCGCCTTGGGATCGAGTTCCTGTTGACAATCCGGTAATCTGCAAGTCTTTAGTCGGAAATGATTTCCGCCGAATTCGTCCGCCGCCTGAAGAAGCCGGGCAGTGGGCGCGGGGCCATGAGAGGCCCCCTGACCCTGCCGAACTCGGCGGGGACCACTCGCCGGACGCTCTAGTGACCGTATAGCCACTCTGTCCCGGTTAACCCGTGCAGCAGGGAACCCGATGGCTCGTCCTACGTCCTTCGCCCTGGAAGAGCTCGAAACCCGCCTCGTCCCGGCCATCTTCGGGGTGCCGTGGTCCGACGCCCGCCACCTGACGATCAGCTTCGTGCCCGACGGCACGTCGGTGGACGGGGTCGGCAGCAACCTGTTCGCCTCCATGCCCGGCAACACCCAGGCGTGGCAGGCGGAGATTCTGCGGGCCGTCGAGACGTGGGCCCAGTACGCAAACATCGACGTGTCCGTGGTGCCCGACAGCGGCGACCCGCTCGGCACCCCCGGGGCGACGCAGGGCGACCCGCGGTTCGGCGATATCCGCATCTCCGCCGAGCCACTGTCGGATAACGTCCTGGCCATCACCATGCCGCCCGGCTACCTGGGCGGCACCCGGGTCGGCGACATCATCATCAACAGCGCCAACCAGTTCAAGATCGGCGGCGACAACGCCAAGGAGGACCTGTACTCGGTCCTGCTCCAGGAGATCGGCCACGCCCTGGGGATCGGCAACAGCGGCGACCCGAACTCGCCGATGTACGAGGTCTACGGCGGCGTCCGCAGCGGCCTGACGGCCGGGGACATCGCCAACATCCAGTCCCTCTACGGGGCCCGGTCGGCCGACGTGTTCGAGGGCAGGAACGGCAACGACACGTTCGCCGCCGCCCGCGACATCTCCGTCCCCGGCAACATCTACTGGTCCGCCTCCCCGGTCCTGTCGGCCGGCATCGCCACCGCCTCCGACGTCGACTACTTCCGGGTCAAGACGCTGGCCAGCAACCCGAACGGCCTGACGTTCCGGCTGAACACCGGCATGGGCCTTCTGGCCGCCAAGCTGACCGTGCTGGACGCCAACGGCAACGTCCTGGCCTCCGTCCAGTCGGTCAACCCGCAGACCGGCGAGCTGACCGTGTCGCTGTCGTCCGTCCGGCCGAACACCTACTACTACGTCAAGGTGCAGGCCGCCAACCCGGCGTTCGCCGTCGGCAGCTACCAGCTCAAGCTGGTGTTCAACCCGGACGCCCCGGACCTGTCCCTGGCCGGGGACGGCGGCGCCACGACCCTCAACGACAACCACACCGACGACACGCTCGGCACCGCCACCCGGCTCTCGACCAGCGACGGGTACGCGGCCAACAGCCACTACACCGTCGAGGCCACGATCGCCGATACGTCCGACGTGGACTACTACCAGCTCCGCTCTCCCAAGGTCGGCAAGAACCAGCAGAATACCTTCACCGTCACCGTTCGGGCCTTGGACCCGACCGCCCTGGCTCCGATGGTGCAGGTGTACAACTCGTCCAGGGTGCTGGTCCCCGCCCAGGTGCTGGCCAACGGCGACGGCACCTACACCGTCCAGGTCGCCAACGCCGACTCGAACAGGGACTACTACGTCTGCGTGAGCGGGGACGGGGTCGGCGACTACCAGCTGACGGCCGACTTCCGGTCGGTGGCGGTGAACCTGCAGTCGCTGGCGGACGGCGCGCTGTCGTCGAAGTCCGCCACCGACTTCACCGGCCTGACGATCAACCGCAGCCAGCTGATGTACTTCGTCCTGTCGGCCGGGGACGCGGGCGGGACGGTGGCCGGGGTGCGGATGGCCATCTTCGACGCCGCCGGCCACGTCGTCAGCACCCTGTTCGCCGAAGCCGGGCAGACCGTCTCTGGCACCACCTACCTGACGAGCGGGACGTACACCGTCCGGTTCGAAGTCCTGACGCCTG